>NZ_CP087197.1:0-122500 GCF_024749305.1 Pseudomonas sp. B21-012
GTGTCAGTGGAACTTTGGCAGCAGTGCGTGGAGCTTCTGCGCGATGAACTGCCTGCCCAGCAATTCAACACCTGGATCCGTCCGCTACAGGTCGAAGCCGAAGGCGACGAGTTGCGCGTCTATGCGCCTAACCGTTTCGTTCTCGACTGGGTCAATGAAAAGTACCTGAGCCGTCTGCTCGAACTGCTGGGTGAACACGGCAACGGTATTGCGCCTGCCCTTTCCTTATTAATAGGCAGCAGACGCAGTTCGGCACCACGTGCCGCACCCAATGCGCCGCTGGCTGCAGCCGTCGCCGCCTCGCAGGCCCAGGCTGCCCAAACCGCGGTGGTCAGCGAACCGGTCGCCGCACCTGTTGCAGCGCCGGCACCGGTGGCAGAAGTCGAGCAAGCGCCTTCGCGTGACAGCTTCGATTCCATGGGCGAGGCCAACGCCGCGCCAGCTCCAAGTGGCCGCACCGAACAACGCACCGTGCAGGTCGAAGGTGCGCTCAAGCACACCAGCTACCTGAACCGCACCTTTACCTTCGAGAACTTCGTCGAAGGTAAGTCCAACCAGCTGGCCCGCGCCGCGGCCTGGCAGGTTGCCGACAACCCCAAGCATGGCTACAACCCGCTGTTCCTGTACGGCGGCGTGGGCCTGGGTAAAACGCACTTGATGCATGCTGTGGGTAACCACCTGCTCAAGAAGAACCCGAATGCCAAGGTGGTGTACCTGCACTCCGAGCGTTTCGTCGCCGACATGGTCAAGGCGCTGCAGCTCAATGCCATCAACGAATTCAAGCGCTTCTACCGTTCGGTCGACGCGCTGCTGATCGATGACATTCAGTTCTTTGCCCGTAAAGAGCGTTCCCAGGAAGAGTTTTTCCATACCTTCAACGCCCTGCTCGAAGGCGGCCAGCAAGTCATTCTGACCAGCGACCGTTATCCGAAGGAAATCGAAGGCCTGGAAGAGCGCCTGAAGTCGCGCTTTGGCTGGGGCCTGACCGTTGCGGTAGAGCCTCCGGAGTTGGAAACCCGGGTAGCGATCCTGATGAAGAAGGCCGACCAGGCCAAGGTCGACCTGCCCCACGATGCGGCTTTCTTTATCGCCCAGCGTATTCGCTCGAACGTGCGTGAACTCGAAGGCGCCCTGAAGCGGGTGATTGCTCATTCACACTTCATGGGCCGCGACATCACCATCGAGCTGATTCGCGAATCGCTCAAGGATCTTCTGGCACTGCAGGACAAACTGGTGAGTGTGGATAACATCCAGCGCACCGTTGCCGAGTACTACAAGATCAAGATCTCCGATCTGTTGTCCAAACGTCGTTCCCGTTCGGTAGCCCGTCCGCGGCAGGTCGCCATGGCCTTGTCCAAAGAGCTGACCAACCACAGCCTGCCGGAGATCGGCGACGTATTCGGCGGCCGCGATCACACCACCGTGTTGCATGCGTGCCGCAAGATCAACGAACTCAAGGAATCCGACGCGGATATCCGCGAGGACTACAAGAACCTGCTGCGGACTCTGACGACTTGATGAACGTCAGCGCAGCTTATTAAAGGCAAGGGACTAGACCATGCATTTCACCATTCAACGCGAAGCCCTGTTGAAACCCCTGCAACTGGTCGCAGGCGTCGTCGAGCGCCGCCAGACCTTGCCGGTACTGTCCAACGTACTGCTGGTGGTACAGGGTCAGCAGTTGTCGCTGACCGGTACTGACCTGGAAGTGGAACTGGTTGGCCGCGTGCAACTGGAAGAGCCGGCCGAGCCAGGCGAAATCACCGTGCCTGCGCGCAAGCTGATGGATATCTGCAAAAGCCTGCCCAACGACGTGCTGATCGACATCAAGCTCGATGAGCAGAAGCTCGTGGTCAAGGCTGGCCGTAGCCGCTTCACCCTGTCGACCCTGCCGGCCAATGACTTCCCGACAGTTGAAGAAGGCCCAGGCTCGCTGACCTGCAACCTGGAGCAAAGCCGTCTGCGCCGCTTGATCGAGCGCACCAGCTTCGCCATGGCCCAGCAGGACGTACGCTACTACCTCAACGGCATGCTGCTGGAAGTGTCCACCGACACCCTGCGCGCTGTCGCCACCGACGGTCATCGTCTGGCCATGTGTTCGATGCGTGCCGATATCGGCCAGGCTGATCGCCACCAGGTCATCGTGCCGCGCAAAGGTATCCTCGAACTGGCGCGCCTGCTTACTGAGCCGGATGGCATGGTCAGCATCGTGCTGGGTCAGCATCACATTCGTGCTACTACTGGTGAGTTCACCTTCACCTCGAAGCTGGTCGATGGCAAGTTCCCGGACTACGAGCGCGTGCTGCCCAAGGGCGGTGACAAGCTGGTGGTCGGTGACCGCCAGGCACTGCGCGAGGCCTTCAGCCGTACCGCGATTCTGTCCAACGAGAAGTACCGCGGCATCCGTCTGCAACTGGCCAATGCCCAGTTGAAGATCCAGGCCAACAACCCTGAGCAGGAAGAAGCGGAAGAAGAAATCAGCGTCGAGTACAACGGTAGCTCGCTGGAAATCGGCTTTAACGTCAGCTACTTGCTCGACGTCCTGGGTGTCATGACCACTGAGCAGGTTCGTCTGATCCTGTCGGACTCCAACAGCAGTGCCCTGCTGCAGGAAGCTGACAATGACGACTCCGCTTATGTTGTCATGCCGATGCGTCTGTAATTTGTCCAGCAGACTCTAGATGTCCCTCAGTCGCGTTTCTGTCACCGCGGTGCGTAACCTGCACCCGGTGACCTTCTCTCCCTCCCCCCGCATCAATATCCTGTACGGCGCCAACGGCAGCGGTAAAACCAGCGTGCTGGAAGCCGTTCATCTGTTGGGCCTGGCCCGTTCGTTTCGCAGCACCCGCCTGACACCGGTGATTCAGTACGAGCAATTGGCTTGTACTGTGTTCGGCCAGGTCGAGTTAAGTGAAGGCGGTTCCAGCAACCTGGGGATTTCGCGGGATCGGCAAGGTGAGTTCACCATTCGCATCGATGGGCAGAATGCTCGCAGTGCAGCCCAGTTGGCAGAGATTCTGCCCCTGCAACTGATCAATCCGGACAGCTTTCGCCTGCTCGAAGGCGCGCCGAAAATACGCCGGCAGTTCCTCGATTGGGGGGTGTTCCACGTGGAACCCCGCTTCATGGCTACATGGCAACGCCTGCAGAAGGCTTTGCGGCAGCGGAACTCATGGTTGCGGCATGGTACACTTGACGCTGTTTCGCAAGCGGCCTGGGACCGGGAACTGTGCCTGGCCAGCGCGGAAATAGATGAATACCGTCGCAACTACATCAAGGCCTTGAAGCCAGTCTTTGAGCAAACCCTGAGCGATTTGGTCGAGCTCGAAGGGCTGACCCTGAGCTATTACCGTGGCTGGGACAAGGATCGCGAACTCAGTGAAGTGCTCGCCTCCTCCCTGCAACGTGATCAGCACATGGGCCACACCCAGGCCGGCCCACAACGTGCAGACCTGCGCCTGAGACTCGGCGCCCATAACGCGGCTGACATTTTGTCTCGCGGCCAGCAGAAGCTGGTGGTCTGTGCATTGCGTATTGCTCAAGGCCATCTGGTTAGCCAAGCGCGTCGCGGCCAATGTATTTATCTGGTAGATGACTTGCCGTCGGAACTCGACGACCAGCACCGCCGCGCACTTTGTCGCTTGTTGGAAGACTTACGCTGCCAGGTGTTTATCACCTGTGTAGATCAAGAATTATTGAGGGAAGGCTGGCAGACGGAAACGCCAGTTGCTTTGTTCCACGTGGAACAGGGCCGTATCACCCAGACCCACGACCATCGGGAGTGAAGGCATGAGCGAAAATCAAACGTACGACTCCTCCAGCATTAAAGTGCTGAAAGGGCTAGATGCCGTGCGCAAGCGTCCCGGTATGTACATTGGCGACACCGATGATGGTAGCGGCCTGCACCACATGGTGTTCGAGGTGGTCGATAACTCGATCGACGAGGCACTCGCCGGCCACTGCGATGACATCACCGTAATTATTCACCCAGACGAATCCATCAGTGTTCGCGACAACGGTCGCGGCATTCCGGTCGACGTGCACAAAGAGGAAGGCGTATCTGCTGCCGAGGTCATCATGACCGTCCTCCACGCCGGCGGTAAGTTCGATGACAACTCCTACAAAGTATCCGGCGGTCTGCACGGTGTAGGTGTGTCGGTGGTTAACGCCCTTTCCGAGCAGTTGATCCTCACCGTTCGCCGCAGTGGCAAGATCTGGGAACAGACTTACGTCCACGGTGTTCCACAAGCGCCGATGAAAATCGTTGGCGACAGTGAAACCACCGGTACCCATATCCACTTCAAGCCGTCGGCTGAAACTTTCAAGAACATCCACTTCAGCTGGGACATCCTGGCCAAGCGGATTCGCGAACTGTCCTTCCTCAACTCCGGCGTCGGCATCCTGCTGAAGGACGAGCGCTCCGGTAAAGAAGAACATTTCAAATACGAAGGCGGTCTGCGTGCGTTCGTCGAGTACCTGAATACCAACAAGACCCCGGTCAACCAGGTCTTCCACTTCAGTGTTCAACGCGAAGACGGCGTGGGCGTGGAAATCGCTCTGCAGTGGAACGACAGCTTCAACGAGAACCTGTTGTGCTTCACCAACAACATTCCGCAGCGCGACGGTGGTACCCACCTGGTCGGTTTCCGCTCGGCGTTGACCCGTAACCTGAACAACTACATCGAGCAGGAAGGCCTGGCCAAGAAGAACAAGGTTTCGACCACCGGCGACGACGCCCGTGAAGGTCTGACCGCGATCATCTCGGTGAAGGTACCTGATCCGAAGTTCAGCTCGCAGACCAAAGACAAGCTGGTGTCCTCGGAAGTGAAAACAGCCGTGGAACAGGAGATGGGCAAGTACTTCTCCGACTTCCTGCTGGAGAACCCGAACGAAGCCAAGGCCGTTGTCGGCAAGATGATCGACGCCGCGCGTGCTCGTGAAGCTGCTCGTAAAGCGCGGGAAATGACTCGCCGCAAAGGTGCGCTGGATATCGCCGGCCTGCCGGGCAAACTGGCGGATTGCCAGGAGAAGGACCCTGCCCTTTCCGAACTGTACCTGGTGGAGGGTGACTCCGCGGGTGGTTCGGCCAAGCAGGGTCGTAACCGCAAGACCCAGGCGATCCTGCCGCTCAAGGGCAAGATCCTCAACGTCGAGAAAGCACGCTTCGACAAGATGATCTCGTCCCAGGAAGTGGGCACGCTGATCACCGCGCTGGGCTGTGGTATCGGCCGCGAAGAGTACAACATCGACAAGCTGCGCTATCACAACATCATCATCATGACCGATGCTGACGTCGACGGTTCGCACATTCGTACCCTGCTGCTGACTTTCTTCTTCCGTCAGCTGCCGGAACTGGTCGAGCGTGGCTACATCTACATTGCCCAGCCACCGCTGTACAAGGTCAAGAAAGGCAAGCAAGAGCAGTACATCAAAGACGACGACGCCATGGAAGAGTACATGACCCAGTCGGCTCTGGAAGATGCCAGCCTGCACCTGGACGAATCCGCACCACCTGTTTCCGGCGTCGAGCTGGAGCGTCTGGTCAACGAATTCCGTACCGTGATGAAGACCCTCAAGCGCCTCTCGCGCCTGTACCCGCAGGAGCTGACCGAGCACTTCGTCTACCTGCCGGCGGTATCGCTGGAGCAGTTGGGCGACCACGCTGCCATGCAGGAGTGGCTGGGCAAATTCGAAGAGCGTCTGCGCACCAGCGAGAAGTCCGGCCTGCTGTACAAGGCCAGCCTGCGCGAAGACAAAGAGCGCAATGTCTGGCTGCCGGAAGTGGAAATCACCTCCCACGGCCTGGCCAGCTACGTCACCTTCAACCGTGACTTCTTTGGCAGTAACGACTACCGCACCGTCACCGCCCTCGGTGCACAGCTGAGCACCCTGCTGGGCGAAGGCGCCTACGTGCAACGTGGCGAGCGCAAAAAAGCCATCACCGAGTTCAAGGAAGCACTGGACTGGCTGATGACCGAAAGCACCAAGCGCCACACCATCCAGCGATACAAAGGTCTGGGTGAGATGAACCCGGATCAGTTGTGGGAAACCACCATGGACCCAACCGTGCGCCGCATGCTCAAGGTGACCATCGAAGATGCGATCGCTGCCGATCAGATCTTCAACACCCTGATGGGCGACGCCGTTGAGCCACGTCGTGAGTTCATCGAGAGCAACGCCCTGGCGGTGTCCAACCTGGACTTCTGATCAGCTGTAGGTTCAAAGTAAAGCAACATCATCAAGCCCGCTCACGCGGGCTTTTTGTTGTGCTGGTTTTCCTGTGTTGAGCTGTTCGGTTCAGCGCCCCTCTTCTTCGTCCTTTACTTCGCTCCAACTGCTGTCGGGGTCGAAACGGGTAATCGCGGCAGCGCGCTTGGCGCTGTCGCGGCCGAGGTCTTTCTCGAACAGTTCGCCGTCGTGGCTGATCATGAAGCTCATCACGCCCGTGTCGCCATAGTCCGCCGGCCAGGCGATCACGGCAAAGCCGCGGGTCATGTGATTACCGATCTTGTAGTCATAGGCGCCGCCCGGCGCCGAAGGGCCTTGGCCAGTGAGGATGCGATAGTGGTAGCCGTGCCAATCATCGCCCGTTGCGGTATCACCAAAAAGCGGTCCGAGCGGGCTTTCTTCGACGCCCTCCTCTTGCGGCCAGTACAAACCGTCGAACTGCCCGTCGCTGCTGATGAGTTTCTGCGCGTACTCGAGTATCCCATCGTCATTGCGATCAACCTCGGCGTAATCCATCTGCGCGTCGTGATAGGCGCGCACTGATTGAATGGTCGCCAGCTCGTTGCGTCCGATGCGGCGCAGGCGGATTTCCGCGGCGCCGGCTTTGGTGTCGAATGCCCAACCGTCAGTACTGTGTCTGATGGGAATCGGGAACACCCAGGGCGTGTCGCCGACGACCAGATGTGCACGCTTCGGGTTGTCGGACTGAACCTGATGTTTTTCCTTGTAGAGGGCGAGAAAGGCATCGACATCTTTGCGATCGATGTTCTTGGTCGGGATGTAACTCTCCCAGTCGTTGCCAAGCAATTTCGCCAACAGTTGGCTATCGGCCTTTTCGCTACCAAGCGCCTGCACCAGTGCTTCGCCGGCGGCTTCGGGGTGTGGGAAATGTTCCTGAGCGTAGCTGCTGGACGTCCAGCACAGCAGCAGAATCAGCACAATTCGGCTAGCAGCATTCATGACTGATTCTCCTCTCAACGGCGACGGCCGCCACCGCCGGATTGCATCCGCGCGGGTCGTTGTACCTGGTGGCCCGCAGCGGCTGCAGATGGTCGGCTGGCGCTGCGTTGGCTGAGCTGGCCACGATTGCTTGCGATGCGTGACTGCGAAGGGTTGCGCACACCGGCCAACGCATTGTTGCGCGGTGCCTGGGCGCTAACATGTTGCTGACGGGCTTGCTGGCGTACTTGTTGGTTGCGCCCCGCCTGCTGAGGCGGGCGGTTGTTCTGCGGCGCCTGTGCCCGCTGGCGGGCCTGACCGTCATTTTTCAGTTGGCGGTCGGCAACCTGAGCACGCTCGCGTGCATTGCCGGACGGGTTGATGCCCTGTTTTTCCAGGCGCTGTTGGGCGCGCTCGCGGTCGGCACTCTGCACCCGTTGGCGGGCTTCAAGGTTGCTGGTTGCCGGTGCTTCGATGCCGCGCTGTGTCAGGGTTTCACGGGCTCGCGCGCGATCTTCGACCCGGGCCGGGGTGTCACCGCGGTAGGCTGTGCGCTCTGCACTGCCGGGTAAGCGTCGGTCGAACTGGGCTCGACTGGCCTGGTCGCGGTATGGGACGCCGTCGCGATACGCAGGATTATGGCGCCAGGTGTTCTGGTTGGCATCGAGCCTGCGGTTGACGTTGTTGATATTGTTGTAGCGATTGACGTTGATATCGACGTCATGATCGTCCCAGTCGCAATCCCCCCAGAGTGAATTGACGATTGCGACGCCTGCACCAAAAGCCAGGCCGGAGGCTAACGCCGTGCCGATGGCATACCCCGGTGGCGGCGGATAGTACGCGGGTGGGTAGGACGGCGAGGACCAACTGCCGTACACCACGGAGGGGTTGTAGCTTGGTACGTATACAACCTGCGGGTTGGTCGGCTGGATAACGATAGTCTGTGCTGGCGCGGCACCTTGTACCACCGTGGTCGTGCCGCCTGCGGGGGCGCTTGATGGTTGCACGATAACCGTCTGCTGTTCGTTGGACTCCAGGTGCCCGGCAGCCTTGGCCTTGGCGCGCAGGCGCTGCACCGAGTTCATCACCGCGTCAGGCTGGGCGAGAAAGGCATCGCCGACGCGCTGTACCCAGACCGGGTCCTGGCCAAGTGTCGCCAGCACCTGCGGGAAAGCCACCAAGGATTGCACGCTGGGGTCCCAAGGTTGCTCGGCGACCTGCTTGACCGCGGCATCACCGCTGACGTTCGGATGCGCCTTGGACCAGGCAATCGCGTCGGCGACATTGCCTGGATAGGTGGTGGCCATCAGCACCTGTGCGAGTAAAGCGTCCGGATACAACGCCAACGGTGCGAGCATTTGATCAAGCTGTTCGGTGCTGAACACCGCCTCGCTCGGCGCCGCCGGCGCGGCTGGTGTAGCCGGTGCAGACGCTGCGGGCGCCGTAGCCGTGGCCTTGGGTTGCGCGTCCTCTTCGAAACAACCAGAAAGCGCGAGCATGGCGATGCTGAGCAGGATCGCCCGGTGAAGGCAGGAAGACATGACGATGCTCCTGTGGCAGAAAAGACAGAGCGGAACGTCAGGCGTCCTGGCACCTGGTTACCGACTCGGCAATCGACGCATGGAACGCTCTGCGGTGGGTGAGCAGTTTCAGCGTAGAAGAAAAAGCCGCAGTTGGTTGTCTTGCGTCAGTCTCAAAGACCCAGTTCGCGCAGGCGCCGGTACAAAGTGCGTTCACTCATGCCCAGGTGACGCGCCAGCTCGCTGCGTGATCCATTGAAGCTGTCCAGGGCCTGGGCCAGTTGCCCGAGGTTGTCTTTGCTGCGGCGGCTGATGCTTGGCGCCGGCTCAAGTCTCGAACCGAGCTCAGCAGGCAGGTGCTCGGCACGGATCAGTCCGTCGTCGGCGAACAGCCGCGCTCGTTCGAGGATATTACGCAGCTCGCGAATGTTGCCAGGATAGGCGTACAAGCTCAGTCGATTCATCGCATCTGGGGTGACCTTCGGTGCCGCCGCCCCTGCCATCCGTTGCAACAGGCTCTCGATCAACAACGGCAGGTCGTCGACCCGTTCACGCAATGCCGGCAAGCGGATCGGAAAACCGCTGATGCGGTAATACAGGTCTTCACGGAAGGTGCCCGCTGCAGCCATTTCCTTGAGCGGTTTGTGGGTCGCCGAAACCAGCCTGAAGTCGGAGTGAACCGTACGCAGGCTGCCGACCGGGCGAAAGCTGCCAGACTCGATCAGGCGCAGCAGTTTGACCTGCATCGCCAACGGTACTTCGCCGATTTCATCGAGGAACAAGGTGCCGCCATGAGCCGCTTCCGCCAGGCCGATCTTGCGCTGATGGGCGCCGGTAAAGGCGCCCTTCTCGTAACCGAATAGCTCGCTCTCGAATAACGACTCAGTCAGGCCGGTGCAGTCGACCACCACCAGCGGGCCGCTGGCCCGAGGGCTGCCCAGGTGCAGAGCGCGCGCAAACAACTCTTTGCCGGTCCCGGATTCACCCTGGAGCAACACCGGAATTTGCGCAGGTGCCGCGCGCTGCAGGCTGGCCAGTGCTTCCTGGAACGCCGCTGAGCGGCCGACCAAGCCTTGTTGCTGGGGCTGGGCGGAAGCGACGGTGATGCTGGTCAGGCGCTCGACGAACGCCACCACCTCACCTTGCTCATCGAGGATCGGGCGCAACTCGACATCCACATGCTCTGGCCCGCGCGGAGTGTGGTGCACATGCAGCACGCGCTCGGGCAACCGGCTGTCCCAGGCCTTGCGCATCGGGCAGTGTTCGCCGGCCTGGTCGCAAGGCACGGCGTAGTGATGGGACACCCGGTGGCACTTGGCGCCGATGGGCGGTTGGCCGTCGATGCCGAACTGGCGTCGGTAGGCAGCGTTGGCAGCGAGGATGTTGTAGTCGGTGTCGAGCACGATGGTCGGCTGGGCGTCGTGTTCGAGGTAGGACACCAAAGCCTGCACGGCAGGATGAGGAACAACAGTGGACGAGAAGGACATGGCGACACCTGGGCAAGCTCGGGCGAAGCTTAACTGAAGCTGCCAGTGACTGCCAAAAACTGCCAACTGCTGCCATGTCACTGCCAACTATGCTGACAGTCTGGCAGTGCTTTTCCCTGCGCAGCCCGAGAACATTGGGAAACAGCCTACCTGTTCGATGGCACATATCTTGATGACAGCCTGTCAATTGCCAGCAAGGCTTGATAGCTGGCACCTGTGATGAATTCGGAGCGTGGTAAATGATCATCGGCGGCAACTTGTATGTGGAGGCACTGTTTGACAGTGTCACCTCTACCATCAGCTATCTGCTGATGGACCGGAGCAGTGGCGACTGTGCCTTGATCGATAGTGTGCTGGATTACGATCCGAAGTCCGGGCGCACCAGCAGTGCTTCGGCAGACAAGCTGATTGGTCGGGTGAGCGAACTGGGTGGCAAGGTTCAGTGGATTCTCGAAACCCACGTGCACGCCGATCACCTGTCGGCGGCGGCTTACCTCAAGCAGGCGCTGGGCGGCCAGATTGCCATTGGCAGCCAGATCACCCAGGTGCAAAAAGTCTTCGGTGCGCTGTTCAATGCCGATGGCGGCTTCGCCCGCGATGGCAGCCAGTTCGATGTGCTGTTCGACGACGAGCAGCCCTTCACCATCGGCAACCTCAAGGCACGTGCCCTGCACACGCCCGGCCACACGCCGGCGTGCATGACCTACGTGGTGGAGGTCGACGGGCAAAGCATCGCCTTTGTCGGCGACACGCTGTTCATGCCCGATTACGGCACCGCCCGTTGCGACTTCCCTGGCGCCAGTGCGCGCACTTTGTATCGCTCGATCCAGCGCATCCTTGCCCTGCCCGCCGAGACGCGCCTGTTCATGTGCCACGACTACCTGCCGGGTGGCCGCGAATTGCGCTACATGACCACGGTGGCCGAACAGCGCGCCAGCAACATCCACATCCGTGAAGGCATCAGCGAAGACAGCTTCGTCAGCATGCGCGAAGCCCGCGACGCCACCCTGGAGATGCCGGTGCTGATTCTGCCTTCGGTGCAGATCAACATGCGCAGCGGCCAACTACCTGAACCTGAAGACAACGGAGTGCGCTACCTGAAGATCCCGCTCAACGTGCTCTGAGTTTCACCCCAGAATTATTATTAGAAGGACCCTGCCATGCATGCTCAACCCTCCCCTGCCGAGGTGCCGAAAGGCGACCACCATAAAGTGCTGATCGTCGGTGCCGGTGCTGCCGGTGTCGCTGCCGCCTCCAGCTTGATCTGCCGCGACCCTTCGCTGGATGTCGCGATCATCGACCCGGCCGATGTGCACTACTACCAACCGGGCTGGACCATGGTCGGCGCCGGTATCTTCCAGGCGCCTTCGACGGCGCGCACCATGGCCTCGACCATTCCCGGCGGCGTGCAGTGGATCAAGGCGCGGGTCGAGAGCTTTGATCCGCAGGCGCAAACGGTGACGCTGAATGACGGGCGACTGCTCAGTTACGAACAGCTGGTGGTCTGCCCTGGGCTGAAGCTCGACTGGGATGCCATCGAGGGCTTGAGCGAAACCCTTGGGCGTAACGGCGTGACTTCCAACTACCGCTATGACCTGGCGCCCTACACCTGGCAACTGGTGCAGAACCTGCGTGAAGGCCGGGCGTTGTTCACCCAGCCACCGATGCCGATCAAATGTGCCGGCGCACCGCAAAAGGCCCTGTACCTGTCGTGTGACCACTGGCTGCGCAACGGTCGGCTGGGCAACATCCAGGCGCAGTTTTTCAATGCCGGTGGCGTGCTGTTCGGGGTGCCTGACTATGTGCCGGCCTTGATGGAGTACATCGACAAGTACGCGGTAGACCTGCAGTACGCGCATCGCCTGGTGGCGGTCGATGGCCCGGGCAAGCGCGCTACCTTTGTGCGCACCTTGCCCGATGGCAGCAGTGAAACCCGGGTGCAGCCTTTCGACATGCTGCATGTAGTGCCGCCGCAGGTTGCCCCTGATTTTATTCGCAACAGCCCGCTGGCTGACCAGGCCGGCTGGATCGATGTCGACCCGGCTACCCTGCGTCATAAACGCTATAGCAACATCCACGCCTTGGGCGATGGCATCAACACCAGCAATGCCAAGACTGCGGCGGCTGCGCGCAAGCAAGCGCCGGTGGTGGCCAACAACGTGCTGGTGGCACTTGGGCGCCTGCCCAACCTCGCCCACTACGATGGCTACGGCTCCTGCCCCTTGACTGTCGAGCGCGGCAAGATCGTGCTTGCCGAGTTCACCTATGGCGGCAAGCTGGCGCCGAGCTTCCCCCGTTGGCTGCTCGACGGTCGTCGGCCGACGCGCCTGGCGTGGCTTCTGAAGGCGCAGATCCTGCCGCCGCTGTACTGGCGCTGCATGCTCAAGGGCCGTGAGTGGCTGGCCAAGCCGCGGGTTGGCGCCGAGGGCCTGCGGTGATCGAGCATCAATTTCTTGCGGCTGGGCTGGGCGCGATCATTGGTGCGGTGCTGGCGCTGACCGGCGCCGGTGGCGGCATTCTTGCCGTACCCTTGCTGGTATTCGGTCTGGGCTTGTCGATGGTCGAGGCGGCGCCAGTCGGCTTGCTGGCTGTCGGCATGGCGGCGGCGGTGGGTGCCCTGTTGGGCTTGCGCCAAGGTCTGGTGCGTTATCGTGCGGCGTTGTTTGTGGCGGTGATCGGCATTGCGATTGCGCCCTTCGGCTTGATGCTTGCCCATCGCTTGCCGAACGGGCCGTTGGCTCTGGTTTTCGCCGTGGTGCTGGTCTATGCCTGTGCACGCATGCTGCTCAAGGCGCACCGCGAACTCCGTGGCCAGCCACCACTGGGCCAACGCATGGTCATGCCCTGTGTGCTTAACCCCTTGCAGGGGCGCCTGCGCTGGACTCTGCCCTGCGCCCGCGCCCTGGCGTTTACCGGCGCGATGTCCGGATTGCTGTCGGGGTTGCTCGGGGTTGGCGGCGGTTTTGTGATCATCCCGGCGCTGAGCCGTTACACCAACCTGGACATGAAGAGCATCGTTGCCACTTCCCTGGCGGTGATCGCCCTGGTGTCGACCGGCAGCGTGGTCAGCGCCACGGTTGGCGGCGTCATGCATTGGTCTGTGGGCGCGCCGTTTGCCGGCGGTGCGGTGCTCGGGCTGCTGCTGGCGCGTCAGGTCGCCAGCAAACTGGCCGGGCCACGACTGCAGCAGATGTTTGCGACCGTGGGTATCTGTGCGGCGGTGCTGTTGGCGGCGAAAACCCTGGGCGGCTGAGGCCCTACTCCGCCAGCAAGGCGTCCTGCTCCTGCGCGCACAGGGCCAGGAGAAAATCCCAGACCACGCGCAGGCGCACCGACTTGTGCAGCTCACGGCGGGTACAGATCCAGTAGCTGCGCTGGATGGTCTCGCTGGGCAGCACCCGCACCAGCGCCGGATCATGGCGGGCCATGTAGTTGGGCAACACGGCAATGCCCAGGCCGGCGCGGGCCGCTTGTTGCTGGGCGATCACGCTGGTGCTGCGAAACACCACGTTGGGTGCCCGGCAGAAGCTGTTCAAAAACAGCAGCTCCTGGCTGAACAGCAGGTCGTCGACGTAGCCGATCCAGCTGTGCTTGGCCAGGTCTTCGCGGTGATTGAGCGCTGGTGCCTGGGCCAGGTACTCGGGGCTGGCGTACAGCGCCAGGCGGTAATCGGTAAGTTTGCGGGTTATCAACAGGTCGGCGTTGGGCCGCTCCAGGTGAATGCTGATCTCCGCTTCGCGGTTGAGGATGCTGACAAACCGCGGTACCGCCACCAGCTCCACTTCAAGGCCTGGGTAGCGTTCGAACAAGCTGCCCATGCGCGGGGTGAAGAACATGATGCCGATGCCTTCGGTGACTCCCAGGCGAATCTTGCCCAGCGGGGTGATGGCCTGGGTGATTTCTTCCTGGGCCAGCAGGGCGACGTTTTCCATGGCTTCGGCGTGCTTGAGCAGGGCCTGGCCGGAGGGCGTCAGTTCGTAGCCCTGGGCGTGCTGGACGAACAAGGCGGTACCCAGGCTCTGTTCGATATTGTCGATATGCCGGGCCACGGTGCTGTGGGTGGTGTTCAGACGTTTGGCCGCAGTCAGCAGCCGGCCGCTGCGCTGCAACTCGAGAAAAAACCGCAGATCATTCCAGTCGAACATGCTTTTCCTTGTGAATCAGGTGTTCACGGACGTTGTGTTAAAACGCACAGCACTTGAGTGAAATCTAACGTTTTCATCCCGAAATTAATCAATAACATGGGCTGGGACAAGAATAATAATCAGGCGCGAGGTTGCCCATGCCATCAGCCGATCCTGTCTACGACTATGTGGTGGTTGGTGCCGGTCCTGCCGGGTGCCTTCTGGCCAATCGCTTATCCGCCGACCCAGGCTGCCGGGTGCTGTTGCTCGAAGCGGGTGGGCGCGACAACTACCCCTGGATTCACATTCCGGTGGGTTACCTCTACTGCATCGGCAACCCACGCACCGACTGGTGCTTCAAGACCGAAGCGCAACCCGGCCTCAATGGCCGTGCCCTGGGTTATCCACGGGGCAAGGTGCTCGGTGGCTGTTCTTCCATTAACGGCATGATCTACATGCGTGGCCAGGCGGGCGATTACGATCGCTGGGCCGAGCAGGGCAATGCCGGTTGGGCCTGGAAGGATGTGCTGCCACTGTTCAAGGCCAGCGAAAACCACTTCGGCGGCGCCAGCGAAGCCCATGGCAACGAAGGCGAGTGGCGAGTCGAGCAGCAACGCTACTCCTGGCCGATCCTCGATGCCTTCCGCGAAGCCGCGGCGCAGAGTGGCATCCCTAACGTTGCTGACTTCAACACTGGGGATAACCAGGGCTGTGGATACTTTCAGGTCAACCAGCGTTCCGGCATTCGCTGGAACTCGGCCAAGGCGTTTTTGCGCCCGATTCGCAACCGCCCCAATCTGACGGTACTGACCGATGTGCTGGTTGACCAGGTGGTGCTGGTAGAAGGCCGCGCTTCGCAGGTACGTGCTCGCTGGCAAGGCAATTGGCAGAACTTCAGCGCACGCCGGGAGATTATCCTGTGTGCCGGCTCCGTGGGTTCACCCGGTATTCTCCAGCGCTCGGGCATCGGCCCGCGTGGCTTGCTCGAGAGCCTGGGGATAACTGTTCGCCACGAATTGCCCGGGGTTGGCGGCAACCTGCAGGACCATCTGCAACTGCGCCTGATCTACCAGGTTACCCAGGCGCGCACCCTCAACCAGGTTGCCAACAGTCCCTGGGGCAAACTCGGCATGGGCCTGCGTTACCTTTACGATCGCAGCGGCCCGCTGGCGATGGCGCCGAGCCAGTTGGGGGCGTTCGTGCGCTCCAGTCCGGAGCAGGCTTCGGCCAACCTGCAGTACCACGTGCAGCCCTTGTCGCTGGAGCGCTTTGGCGAGCCGCTGCACCGCTTCCCGGCGTTTACCGCCTCGGTGTGCAACCTGCGCCCGGCCAGCCGCGGGCGTATCGATATCCGCTCGGCCAACCCGGACGACGCGCCACTGATCGACCCCAACTACCTGAGCGACCCTGAAGACCTGCGCGTCGCCGCCCAAGCCATTCGCCTGACCCGCAAGATCGTCCAGGCCCCTGCCCTGGCGGCGTTCAGCCCGCGTGAGTATCTGCCAGGCCCCGACCTGCAAAGCGAACAGCAGTTGCATGAAGCCGCCGGGCAGATCGGCACTACCATTTTCCACCCGGTAGGCACCTGCCGTATGGGCAACGGGCCGCTGGATGTGGTCGACGACCAGTTGCGCGTGCACGGCGTGCCGGGGTTGCGGGTTGCCGACGCCTCGATCATGCCGCAAATCGTCTCCGGCAATACCTGCTCCCCTACCCTGATGATTGCCGAAAAGGCGGCGCAATTGATTCGCCGGGAAAGCTTATCCACAAGCCGCATCGATGAAAAAAACGCAGTACCGACGCCCTGACCAGGGTGCGTAGCAACAACGACGCCGGACGCAGTCTGCCGGCGTCGACAGTGGAACAACAAGAATAATCACTGGGGCCTGCAGGCCGAGGACAGCAACGATGTCGGATTACATTCAAGAGCAGGGCGCTGCAACGGCGAGCACCAGCCGCCGGGAAGAACGCAAGATCATTTTCGCGTCATCCCTCGGGACAGTTTTCGAGTGGTATGACTTTTTTCTTTATGGGGCATTGGCCGCGGTCATCAGCAAGCAGTTCTTTGCCGGGGTGAACGACACCACTGCCTTTATCTTTGCCTTGATGGCCTTTGCCGCCGGCTTTCTCGTGCGGCCCTTCGGTGCGCTGGTGTTCGGCCGCCTTGGCGATATGATCGGGCGCAAGTACACCTTCCTGGTGACCATCGTGCTGATGGGCTTGTCGACCTTTGCCGTCGGCCTGTTGCCGACCTACGCCAGCATCGGCATTGCTGCACCGATCATTCTGGTGGTGTTGCGCATGCTGCAGGGCCTGGCGCTCGGTGGTGAGTACGGCGGCGCGGCGACTTATGTTGCCGAACACGCACCACCTGGCAAACGCGGCTTCCACACTGGTTTTATCCAGTCCACCGCGACCCTCGGCCTGCTGTTGTCGCTGTTGGTGGTGCTCGGCAGCCGTTACATCAGTGGCGACCAGTTCGAAGTCTGGGGCTGGCGCCTGCCGTTCCTGCTGTCGATCGTGCTGTTGGGGATTTCCACCTGGATCCGCATGAGCATGCACGAGTCGCCAGCCTTCGTGAAGATGAAGGCCCAGGGCAAGGCCAGTAAAGCGCCGATCCGTGAATCGTTCGGCTCCTGGCCCAACCTCAAAGTGGTGCTCACTGCCCTGTTCAGCATCAACGCCGGGCAAGCGGTGACCTTCTACACCGCGCAGTTCTATGTGCTGTTCTTTCTTACCCAGATGCTCAAGATGGACCCGGCCCAGGCCAACACTTTGCTGATTATCAGCGTGGTGATCGGCGCGCCGTTCTTCGTGTTCTTCGGTTGGTTGTCGGACCGGGTCGGGCGCAAGCCGATCCTGATGCTCGGCTTGCTGCTGGCCACGGTACTGTACTTCCCACTGTTCAAGGCTCTGAGCCATTACGCCAACCCGCAGATCGACGCCGCCAGCCGCCAGGCCCCGATTGTGGTGATGGCCGATCCGCAAGGCTGCACCTTCCAGTTCGATCCGGTGGGCAAGGCGCGTTTTGACAGCCCCTGCGACAAGGTCAAAACCTTCCTGGTCAAACAGGGCCTGCCCTACAGCTCGGCTGAAGCGGCTGCTGGTGCCGAAGTGGTGGTGAGCATTGGCGAGCAGAAGATCAATGGGTTTGACGAAGCAGCCCTGCGTGCAGCGATCGAAAAAGCCGGCTACCCGGCCAAGGCCGATCCAGCCAGCGTCAACCAGCCGATGGTGGTGCTGCTGATCGTCGCCATGATCCTGATCGCGACCATGACCTACGGCCCGCTGGCGGCGGTGATGGTCGAGCTGTTCCCAACGCGTATCCGCTACACCTCGATGTCGCTGCCCTACCACATTGGCAACGGCTGGTTCGGCGGCTTCCTGCCCACCGTGTCCTTTGCCCTGGTGGTGTACACCGGCGACATCTTCTACGGGCTCTGGTACCCGGTGCTGATCACCGGTATCAGCCTGGTGGTGGGGCTGTTCTGCCTGAAAGAAACCCGGGATGTGGATATCGACAAGGTATAGGGATTTGCGGGCACAAAAAAACCGGCGTAAGCGCCGGTTTTTTTATGCCGCGAAAAAACTTATGCACGATTTTCAGAAAACAGTCATACAGAGAAATAAGTAGCTAAATTAATAACTTAGCGATTTTTTCGCTGAGAAATCCAAATACTGTACACAAGTTATCCACAGAACGGTCAGGCCACGCCCTGCGTCGCATTCGGCGCCGCTGCAGGCAGTGAGCCGAGCTCGCGCTGGGTCTGTTCATTCCAGGCTGCAGCACGATCGTTTAACTCGGCAATCGCCCGTGGGCCGCTGCCTTCGGCAAACATCGGGGCGCCAATTACCACCTCGATGGTGCCGGCACGTTTGCCCCAGCCCTGCTTGGGCCAGAACTTGCCGGCGTTGTGGGCGATCGGCAGTACCGGTAGGCCAGCGTTGACCGCCAACGCGGCCCCGCTGCGCGAGAACTTGCCAATCTGGCCGAACGGCACACGGGTGCCTTCGGGGAAGATCAGCACCCAGACATTCTCCTTGAGCAATTTATCGCCCTTGCTGGCGACTTGCTTCAAGGCTGCCTTGGGGTTATCGCGGTCAATGGCGATCGGCCGCAGCATGGCCATGGCCCAGCCGAAGAACGGCACGTACAGCAGTTCACGCTTGAGCACTTGGCTCAAGGGCGAGAAATAGGCGGAAAGGAAAAAGGTTTCCCAGGTGCTCTGGTGGTTAGAAAGGATCACACAGGGTTGCTTGGGGATGTTTTCAGCCCCGGTGACCTTGACCTTGATGTTGAGAAACACCCGTACCAACACCAGCGCAAAGCGGCACCAGTAGACGTTGATGAAGCGGTAGCGGGCGCTGAAAGGCAAAAACGGCGCGATAAAAAAGCTCAGGGTGCACCACAGCAAGGAGCTGGTACCCAGCAGCAGGTAAAAAAGAAAAATTCTGATCGCCTGCAAGATCGACATAGCGGCATGTACCGTTGCGGGCTTGCCCGCCTAGTAAAAGTGCGCCTGTTATGCAGACGCGCTATTTGTGGATAAGTTCTCTGGCGATGGCTGCCAGATCATCGAAAATCAGCGTGTTTTCTGGAATTCCCTTGCTCAGGGTCTTCTCGCCTTTTCCGGTTTTTACCAGAACTGGTTGAGCATCGACGGCCAAAGCGGCTTCCAGGTCACCCTTACTATCACCGACAAACCACACGCCGGTCAGATTCACGCCGTAGTGCGCGGCAATGGTGGTGAGCATGCCCGGCTTGGGTTTGCGGCAGGCGCAGCCCTCATCGGGCCCGTGCGGGCAATAGACGATCAGCCCGACCTCGCCGCCCTGCTCGGCCACCAGCGTGCGCAATTGCCCGTGCATGGCCTCGAGGGTCGGCAGGTCGTAGTAGCCACGGGCAATGCCGGACTGGTTGGTGGCAACCGCCACCGTCCAGCCGGCTTTGCTCAACTGCGCAATCGCTTCGATCGAACCCGGGATCGGAATCCACTCGTCCAGCGACTTGATGTAGGCGTCGGAGTCCTGGTTGATCACCCCGTCCCGATCGAGAATCAGCAGCTTCAAGACTTACCCCAGCAGCGAAATGTCGGCCACGCCCAGGAACAGACCGCGCAGGCGGCTGAGCAGGGCATAACGGTTGGCGCGGACATTGGCGTCGTCGGCATTGACCATCACCGCCTCGAAGAAGGCGTCGACCGGTTCACGCAAAGCGGCCAGGCGTGCCAGCGATTCGCTGTACTGGCGCGCCGCAGCCATTGGCTGAACGGCCTGGTCGGCTTGCTGGATCGCCGAGTACAGGGAGAACTCGTTGGCGTTGTCGAAGTACTTCGGCTCGACCGTGGTGGCGACAGCGCCTTCGGCCTTGCTAAGAAGGTTCGACACGCGCTTGTTCACCGCGGCCAGGGCAGCGGCTTCCGGCAGCTGGCGGAAGGCCTGTACGGCCTGCACGCGCTGGTCGAAGTCCAGGGCCGAGCCTGGCTTGAGGGCACGCACCGACAGGTAGGTGGCAACGTCAATGCCTTCGTCTTCGTAACGGGCACGCAGACGATCGAAGACGAATTCCAGCACCTGCTCGGCCAGGCCCGCAGCCTTGACCTTGGCACCAAACTGGCTGACGGCGAAGTTCACCGCTTCGTTCAGGTCCAGGTCCAGCTGCTTCTCGATCAGGATGCGCAGTACGCCCAGCGCTGCACGACGCAGGGCATAGGGGTCTTTGCTACCGGTCGGGAGCATGCCGATACCGAAGATACCGACCAGGGTGTCGAGCTTGTCGGCAATCGCCACGGCCGCGCCGGTCAGGGTCGACGGCAGTTCGGCACCGGCACCGCGCGGCATGTATTGCTCGTTCAGGGCCAGGGCGACGTCTTGCGGCTCGCCGTCGTTGAGGGCGTAGTAGTAACCGGCAACACCCTGCATTTCAGGGAATTCACCGACCATCTCGGTGGCCAGGTCGCACTTCGACAGCAAACCTGCACGCGCCGCGCGCTGGGCGTCGCCGCCGATGCGCTGGGCGATGAAGGCGGCCAGTTTGGCAACCCGCTCGGCCTTGTCGAAGACGCTGCCCAGCTGGGCCTGGAACACCACGTTCTGCAGGCGCTCGTTGAAGCTTTCCAGCGGCTGCTTCTTGTCTTGCTTGAAGAAGAACTCGGCGTCGGTCAGGCGCGGGCGCACGACCTTCTCGTTGCCTTCGACGATCTGCTTCGGATCGCGGCTCTCGACGTTGGCCACGGTGATGAAGCGCGGCAGCAGCTTGCCGTCGGCATCCAGCAGGCAGAAGTACTTCTGGTTGTCCTGCATGGTGGTGATCAGCGCTTCTTGCGGCACTTCCAGGAAGCGCTCTTCGAACGAGCACACCAGCGGCACAGGCCATTCAACCAGGGCGGTCACTTCATCGAGCAGGGCTGGCGGCACGATGGCGCTGCCTTCCTGCTGCAGGGCGAGTTCGGCGGTACGCTTGCTGATCAGCTCGCGGCGCTCGGCAAAATCGGCCAGCACGTAGGCCTTGCGCAGGTCTTCCTGGTAATTGGCCGGGGCGCTGATGCGCACGTTTTCCGGGTGGTGGAAGCGGTGGCCACGGGATTCGCGACCGGCTTTCTGCGCCAGCAAGGTGCAGTCGACCACCTCGTCACCGAGCAGCATCACCAGCCACTGGGTTGGACGCACGAACTCTTCCTTGCGCGCACCCCAGCGCATGCGCTTGGGGATCGGCAGGTCGTTGAGCGAGTCTTCGACGATGGTTGGCAGCAGGCTGGCGGTGGCCTTGCCCGGAATGTGCTGGGAGAAGCGCAGCTTGGCGCCGCTCTGGTCGATATCCGACAGCTCTACACCGCACTTCTTGGCAAAACCCAGGGCGGCCTGGGTCGGGTTGCCGTCAGCGTCGAAGGCGGCCTGACGCGGCGGGCCGTCGAGGTTGACGCTGCGGTCCGGCTGCTGGGTGTCGAGGTTGCGGATGAGTACGGCCAGGCGGCGCGGCGCGGCGAACACCTGCTTGTCGGTGTAGTTCAGGCCAGCGGCCTGCAGGCCTTTCTCGATACCGGCAAGGAAAGCGTCACCGAGGCTGCTCAGGGCCTTGGGTGGCAGTTCTTCGGTGCCCAGTTCAACCAGGAAATCTTGAGCACTCATTGTGCAGCCTCCAGCTTAGCCAACACTTCATCACGCAATTCAGGGGACGCCATCGGGAAGCCCAGCTTGGCGCGGGCTTGCAGGTAGCTCTGGGCCACGGCCCGGGCCAGGGTCCGTACGCGCAGGATGTAACGCTGACGCTCGGTCACCGAGATGGCGCGACGGGCATCGAGCAGGTTGAAGGTGTGCGAGGCCTTGAGGACCATTTCATAGGTCGGCAGCGGCAGTTCCAGCTCGATCAGGCGGTTGGCTTCGCTTTCGTAGAAGTCGAACAGTTCGAACAGCTTCTCGACGTTGGCGTGCTCGAAGTTGTAGGTCGACTGCTCCACTTCGTTCTGGTGGAACACGTCGCCGTAGGTCACCGTGCCGAACGGTCCGTCGGTCCAGATCAGGTCGTAGACCGAATCTACGCCTTGCAGGTACATGGCCAGGCGCTCCAGGCCGTAGGTGATTTCACCAGTGACCGGGAAGCATTCGATGCCGCCCACTTGCTGGAAGTAGGTGAACTGCGTGACTTCCATGCCGTTGAGCCAGATTTCCCAACCCAGACCCCAGGCGCCGAGGGTCGGCGATTCCCAGTTGTCTTCGACGAAACGGATGTCGTGCACCAGTGGGTCGAGGCCGATGGCTTTCAGCGAGCCCAGGTACAGTTCCTGGAAGTTCGCCGGGTTCGGCTTGAGGACCACCTGGAACTGATAGTAGTGCTGCAGGCGGTTCGGGTTTTCGCCATAACGGCCATCCGCCGGACGACGGCTAGGCTGCACATAGGCGGCGTTCCAGGTTTCCGGGCCGATGGCGCGCAGGAACGTGGCAGTATGGAAAGTGCCGGCGCCTACTTCCATATCGTAGGGCTGAAGCACCACACAACCTTGCTCGGCCCAGTAGTTCTGCAGGGCGAGGATCAAGTCTTGGAAGGTACGCACGGCTGGCGTAGGCTGGCTCACGAAATTCACCTGTTTCTAGGGCTGCGAATATAAAGAGCGGGAGTATAACCCGATTCGCGCAGGCCTCTACCCTTGGAGCCTTATGCCACGTTGCTTTTGGTGTACCGACGATCCGCTTTACCAGGCGTACCACGACCAGGAATGGGGCACGCCGCAGCGCGATCCGCGCCAGCTGTTCGAGATGCTCCTGCTCGAAGGCTTCCAGGCCGGGTTGTCGTGGATTACCGTGCTGAAAAAGCGCGAACGCTACCGCCAGGTGCTGTTCGGCTTCGACCCAGAGCGTCTGGCGCAGATGAGCGACGACGAAATTGAAGAGCGCATGCTTGATCCGGGCATCATCCGTAACCGCCTCAAGCTCAACGCCGCGCGGCGCAATGCGCGGGCCTGGCTGGCGCTGGAAAACCCCGGGCAATGGCTCTGGTCGTTCGTCGGCGGCGCGCCGAAGATCAATCATTTCGTCCAGCGCAGCGAGGTGCCGGCGGTCACCGACGAGGCCAAGGCAATGAGCAAGGCGCTGCAGAAAGCTGGCTTCACCTTTGTCGGACCGACCATTTGCTATGCCTTCATGCAGGCCACCGGCATGGTCATGGACCACACCACCGATTGTGATCGCTACGCCGCTCTGCTGCGCTGAGGGTTACAATGGCCGGCTTGCAGAAAGAGGAACCAGCCTGTGGATAAATTCAAGGGCGCCTTGATGGTCGGGGCGTTGCGGTTGTTTGCCAAGCTCCCTTGGGGCGCGGTACAGCGGGTCGGCGCGGCCATCGGCTGGATCATGTGGAAGGTGCCGAACAGTTCGCGCAACGTGGTGCGCATCAACCTGGCCAAATGCTTCCCGGAAATGGACCCGGTTGCCCGTGAGCAACTGGTGGGCCGGACCCTGATGGACATCGGCAAGTCCTTTACCGAAAGCGCCTGCGCCTGGATCTGGCCGGCCCAGCGTTCGCTCGACCTGGTGCGCGAGGTCGAAGGCCTGGAAGTGCTTGAGGCGGCCCTGGCCTCGGGCAAGGGCGTGGTTGGCATCACCAGCCACCTGGGCAATTGGGAAGTGCTCAACCACTTCTATTGCAGCCAGTGCAAACCGATCATTTTCTACCGCCCGCCCAAGCTCAAGGCGGTCGATGACCTGCTGCGCGAACAGCGCGTGCAATTGGGCAACCGCGTCGCGGCGTCGACCAAGGAAGGCATCCTGAGCATCATCAAGGAAGTGCGCAAAGGCGGTCAGGTGGGCATACCGGCCGACCCGGAGCCGGCCGAGTCGGCGGGTATCTTCGTGCCGTTCTTCGCCACCAAGGCGCTGACCAGCAAGTTCGTGCCGAACATGCTCGCTGGCGGCAAGGCGGTCGGGGTGTTCCTGCATGCCTTGCGCCTGCCGGATGGCTCGGGCTTCAAGGTCATCCTGGAAGCCGCGCCCGAGGCGATGTACAGCGAAGACACCGAGACCTCGGCGGCGGCCATGAGCCAGGTAGTCGAGCGCTATGTGCGGGCGTATCCGAGTCAGTACATGTGGAGCATGAAGCGCTTCAAGAAGCGCCCGCCGGGCGAGCCGCGCTGGTATTGAAAGCCCTATCGCGGGGCAAGCCCGCTCCCACAGTTATCCACAATCCCTGTAGGAGCGGGCTTGCCCCGCGATGGCTCAACCAGCCTTATCGAGCTTCTTCAGAAA
Organism: Pseudomonas sp. B21-012; assembly: GCF_024749305.1. Lineage (NCBI taxonomy): Bacteria > Pseudomonadati > Pseudomonadota > Gammaproteobacteria > Pseudomonadales > Pseudomonadaceae > Pseudomonas > Pseudomonas sp. B21-012. Next base: position 24,037 of record NZ_CP087197.1, read on the forward strand.
CACCGTCATCTCTTTCTCTGCCTGCTTGTCGCCGTGCGCGCGAGCCGCTTCCAGCCCCTGTTCCCAGGCCTTGCGCGCAGCTGCCAGGTCACCTTCGAGCTGATGCGCCTTGCCCAGCAGCTTCCACGCCGCCGAATACTTCGGGTCCTGCTCGACGCAGCGCTGTAAATGCACGGCCGCCTCGGCGCCGTTGCCTTCATCGAGCCAGGCCTTGCCCAGGCCAAAGCGCAACAGGGCGTTATCCACACCCTTGGCCAGCATCTTTTCCAGTGATTCGCGCATTCCAGCTCCCTCTTTAGAAGAAGCTCAACCCTACATGGAAGAGCTTCTCGACGTCACGGATGTACTTTTTATCCACAACGAAGAGGATCACGTGGTCGCCCGCTTCGATCACCGTGTCGTCATGGGCGATCAGCACTTCTTCGTCGCGGATGATTGCGCCGATGGTGGTGCCTGGTGGCAGGGCGATGTCTTCGATGGCCTTGCCGATTACCTTGCTCGACTTCGAGTCGCCATGGGCGATCGCCTCGATGGCCTCGGCCGCACCGCGGCGCAGTGAGTGCACGCTGACGATATCGCCGCGGCGCACGTGGGCCAGCAAGGTGCCGATGGTGGCCAGCTGCGGGCTGATGGCGATGTCGATTTCGCCGCCCTGGACCAGGTCGACGTAGGCCGGGTTGTTGATGATGGTCATCACCTTGCGCGCGCCCAGGCGCTTGGCCAGCAGCGAGGACATGATGTTGGCTTCGTCGTCGTTGGTCAGGGCCAGGAAGATGTCGGCTTCGGCGATGTTCTCTTCAAGCATCAGGTCGCGGTCCGAGGCACTGCCCTGCAACACCACGGTGCTTTCCAGGGTGTCGGACAGGTGCCGGCAACGGGCCGGGTTCATCTCGATGATTTTCACCTGGTAGCGGCTTTCGATAGCCTCGGCCAGGCGCTCGCCGATCTGCCCGCCGCCGGCGATGACCACGCGCTTGTTGGTTTCGTCGATGCGCCGCAACTCACCCATCACCGCGCGGATGTGCGCCTTGGCGGCAATGAAAAACACTTCGTCGTCGGCTTCGATGACCGTGTCGCCTTGCGGCAGGATCGGCCGGTCGCGGCGGAAGATCGCCGCTACGCGGGTGTCGACATTGGGCATGTGCGCGCGGATCTGGCGCAATTGCTGGCCCACCAGCGGCCCGCCGTAGTAGGCCTTGACGGCTACCAGCTGGGCCTTGCCCTCGGCGAAGTCGATCACCTGCAGGGCGCCGGGGTGTTCGATCAGGCGCTTGATGTAGTGGGTGACCACCTGCTCGGGGCTGATCAGCACGTCGACCGGAATGGCGTCGTTGTCGAACAGCCCGGCGCGGGTCAGGTAGGCCGATTCGCGCACCCGGGCGATCTTGGTCGGGGTGTGGAACAGGGTATGGGCAACCTGGCAGGCGACCATGTTGGTCTCGTCGCTGTTGGTGACCGCCACCAGCATGTCGGCATCGTCGGCGCCGGCCTGGCGCAGCACGGTCGGGAAGGAGGCGCGGCCCTGCACGGTACGGATGTCGAGGCGGTCGCCGAGGTCGCGCAGGCGGTCGCCATCGGTGTCGACCACGGTGATATCGTTGGCTTCGCTGGCCAGGTGTTCAGCCAGCGTGCCGCCGACCTGCCCTGCGCCGAGGATGATGATCTTCATCCGCTGTTCCTTTCTCTTGTTATCCGCGCGCGGCGGCGATTTTGATCAGCTTGGCATAGTAGAAGCCGTCGTGTCCGCCTGCCTGGGCCAGCAACTGGCGGCCATGGGGCTGGCGGATACCGGCCTGGGTCGCCAGGTCCAGCTCACGGGCGCCGGGAGTGCGGGCGAGGAAGGCCTCGATCACTTCGGTGTTTTCCGTCGGCAGCGTCGAGCAGGTGGCGTAAAGCAGGATGCCGCCGACCTCAAGGGTTGGCCACAGGGCGTCAAGCAGCTCGCCTTGCAGGCTGGCCAGGGCGGCAATGTCATCGGCCTGGCGGGTCAGCTTGATGTCCGGATGGCGGCGGATTACGCCGGTGGCCGAGCACGGCGCGTCGAGCAGGATGCGCTGGAAGCCCTTGCCGTCCCACCAGCTGGCGGTGTCGCGGGCGTCGCAGGCGATCAACTGGGCGTCGAGGCCGAGACGATCGAGGTTCTCGCGCACGCGGGTCAGGCGCTTGGCCTCCAGGTCGATGGCGACCACGGCGTCGAGCCCGGCCTGGGCTTCGAGCAGATGGCAGGTCTTGCCGCCCGGGGCGCAGCAGGCGTCGAGCACGCGCTGGCCGGGGGCCAGGTCGAGCAAGTCGGCGGCCAGTTGTGCGGCTTCGTCCTGGACGCTGATCCAGCCCTGGTCGAAACCGGGCAGGCCACGTACATCGCAGGCTTCAGCGAGCAAGATGCCGTCGCCGCTGAACTGGCACGGCGCCGCTTCAAGGCCGGCTTCACCCAGCAGTTCGAGGTAGGCATCGCGGCTGTGATGGCGTCGGTTGACCCGCAGGATCATCGGCGGGTGGGCATTGTTGGCGACGCAGATGGCCTCCCACTGCTCGGGCCAGAACGCCTTGAGCGACTTTTGCAGCCAGCGCGGGTGCGCGGTGCGCACGACCGGGTCGCGCTCAAGCTCGGCGAAGATATCGCCGCTTTCGCGTTGCGCACGGCGCAGCACGGCGTTGAGCAAACCCTTGGCCCAGGGCTTTTTCAGCTTGTCGGCGCAGCCGACGGTCTCGCCGATGGCGGCGTGGGCGGGGATGCGCGTGTAGAGCAACTGGTACAGGCCGACCAGCAGCAGCGCCTCGACGTCGGCATCGGCGGCCTTGAACGGTTTTTGCAGCAGGCGTTCGGCCAGGGCCGACAGCCGTGGCTGCCAGCGCGCAGTGCCGAAGGCCAGGTCCTGGGTCAGGCCACGGTCACGCACTTCGACCTTGTCCAGCTGGCTTGGCAGCGAGCTGTTCAGCGACGCCTTGCCACTGAGTACTGCCGCCAGGGCGCGGGCGGCTGCCAGACGTGGATTCATTGGCCAAGCACCGTGCCGGTGGTGAATTTCTCGCGGCGGCTGTTGAACAGGTCGCTGAAGTTCAGCGCCTTGCCACCCGGTAATTGCAGGCGGGTCAGGCACAGCGCCTGCTCGCCGCAGGCGACGATCAGGCCGTCCTTGCTGGCAGAGAGCATTTCACCCGGGTTGCCGGAGCCTGTGGATAAGTTCGCGCCGAGCACCTTAAGCGCTTCACCGTTGAGGGTGCTGTGGCAGATCGGCCACGGGTTGAAGGCGCGAATCAGGCGCTCCAGCTCAACGGCCGGGCGGCTCCAGTCCAGGCGCGCTTCGTCCTTGTTCAGCTTGTGTGCATAAGTGGCCAGGCTGTCGTCCTGGACTTCACCCTGCAAGGTGCCCGCGGCGAGACCGGCAACGGCTTCGAGCACGGCCGGCGGGCCCATTTCGGCCAGGCGGTCGTGCAAGCTGCCACCCGTGTCGTTGGCGCTGATCGGGGTGTTGACCTTGAGCAGCATTGGCCCGGTGTCCAGGCCCGCTTCCATGCGCATCACGGTGACGCCGCTTTCGCTGTCACCGGCTTCGACCGCGCGCTGGATCGGCGCGGCGCCACGCCAGCGCGGCAGCAGCGAGGCGTGGCTGTTGATGCAGCCCAGGCGCGGAATATCCAGCACCGCCTGGGGCAGGATCAGGCCATAGGCGACCACTACCATCAGGTCCGGCTTGAGCGCCGCCAGCTCCGCTTGGGCCTCGGCATTGCGCAGGGTCGCTGGTTGCAGCACCGCAATGGCGTTATCCACAGCCAGTTGCTTGACCGCGCTGGGCATCAGTTTTTGCCCACGACCGGCCGGACGGTCCGGTTGGGTGTAGACCGCTACCACTTCATAGGGGCTGGCGATCAGGGCCTTGAGGTGTTCGGCGGCAAACTCTGGGGTGCCTGCGAAGACAATGCGCATGGAGTTCTCGCTTTAAAAGAAAAAGGCTTGCCGGAGCAAGCCTTTGGGAAGAGCAGATCAAGCTTGCTGGCGATGCTGTTTTTCCAGCTTCTTCTTGATCCGGTCGCGTTTGAGCGTCGACAGGTAATCAACGAACAGCTTGCCGTTGAGGTGATCGCATTCGTGCTGGATGCACACCGCCAGCAGGCCTTCGGCGATCAGCTCGTACGGCTTGCCGTCGCGGTCCAGCGCCTTGACCTTGACCCGCACCGGGCGGTCGACGTTCTCGTAGAAGCCGGGCACCGACAGGCAGCCTTCCTGATACTGGTCCATTTCGTCGGTCAGCATCTCGAGCTCGGGGTTGATGAACACCCGTGGCTCGCTGCGATCTTCGCTCAGGTCCATGACCACGATGCGCTTGTGCACGTTGATCTGGGTAGCGGCAAGGCCGATGCCAGGGGCTTCGTACATGGTTTCAAACATGTCATCGATCAACTGGCGAACGCCGTCGTCGACTTCGGTCACCGGCTTGGCGATGGTGCGAAGGCGCGGGTCCGGGAATTCGAGGATGTTCAGAATGGCCATAAGCGTATGAGCTGCACTGTGCGATGAATTACAAACATGAGTACACATAATAAAGGGATTCGGCGCATTCGGCACCTGGCAAAGGTCAGCTAAGGTTTCAGGGTGCTTTTCCACCCATGGCGCCAAGCCTGAAAGAATGCCGCCGAGGGAAATCCGTCAACCGGTTGTCAAAGTATTATCAACAGAGTTATCCACAGCTTGTTCACGGCTGGCCCAAGCTTTCCGATCAAGGATGATCGTCATGTCGCAACCCTTATCGCCGGCGTGTTCTCCCGCCGAACTCGAAGCGCGATTGCGCCTTCACTTGCTGCCGTCCCTAGGGCCGCGGCGTTTTCACACATTGATCCAGGCCTTTGGCAATGCCTCGGCAGCGCTCAGTGCGCCGGCCACGGCCTGGCGTACGCTGGGCGTACCCGCAGACAGCAGCGATGCCCGGCGCAGCCTTGAAGTACGCGAAGGCGCCGCCGCGGCAATGCGCTGGCTAGAGGCCCGCGACCAGCATTTACTGATGTGGGACGACCCTGGCTATCCAGGTTTGCTGGCGGAGCTGGGCGACGCCCCGCCGCTGCTGTTCATCGCCGGCAACCCGGCGATTCTGGAAAAACCCCAGCTGGCGATCGTCGGCAGCCGCAGGGCATCGAGGCCGGCGCTCGATACGGCTGCGGCCTTCTCGCGCAGCCTCGCTCGGGGTGGTTTTGTCATTACCAGCGGCCTGGCCCTGGGCGTCGATGGCGCCGCGCACCAGGCTGCCCTGGACGCTGGCGGGCAGACCATCGGCGTGCTCGGCACAGGGCTGCAAAAACTTTATCCACAGCGGCACAGAGCGCTGGCGGCGGCGATGATCGAGCAAGGTAGCGCGGTGGTCTCCGAGTTTCCGCTGGATGCCGGGCCCGTTGCGGGCAACTTTCCCCGGCGTAACCGGATCATCAGTGGCCTGTCGCTGGGTGTATTGGTGGTCGAGGCGAGCCTTGCCAGTGGCTCGCTGATCACCGCGCGTTTGGCGGCCGAGCAAGGCCGCGAGGTATATGCCATTCCGGGTTCGATTCATCACCCGGGATCCAAGGGGTGTCACCAGTTGATTCGCGACGGCGCCTTGCTGGTGGAGACTGTCGATCAGATCGTCGAAACCCTGCAGGGTTGGCAACGCTTGCCGCCGTTGCAGGTGGACGCCATTGCCGGCCATGAACTGGTCGATCTGTTGCTGGCCGCACCGCAAACTACCGAGGGCCTGGCCAGCAGCAGCGGCTGGCCGTTGCCCCGGGTGCTGGCGGCGCTGACCGAGCTGGAACTGGCTGGAAGGGTCTGTAGTGAAGCCGGGCGTTGGTTTGCCCGGCCCGGCTAAGTACACTGCTCATCTGCCTTTATGCGGAGTGAAAACAATGGTGAGCAGTTGGCGTGTGCAACAAGCCGCGCGTGAAATTCGGGCCGGTGCGGTGATTGCCTATCCGACCGAGGCGGTCTGGGGCCTGGGCTGTGACCCATGGAACGAAGAGGCGGTGGATCGCCTGCTGGCGATCAAGTCGCGTTCGGTCGATAAGGGTCTGATCCTGATCGCCGACAATATCCGCCAGTTCGACTTCCTTTTCGAGGATTTCCCTGAAACCTGGCTCGACCGCATGTCTGCCACCTGGCCGGGGCCGAACACCTGGCTGGTGCCACATCAGAACCTGCTGCCCGAGTGGATAACCGGGGTGCACGACACCGTGGCGTTGCGCGTTAGCGATCACCCGGTGGTACGTGACCTTTGTGCATTGGTCGGCCCGCTGATTTCCACTTCAGCCAACCCGCAAGGTCGCCCGGCAGCCAAGACCCGCTTGCGCGTCGAGCAGTACTTCCGTGGACAGTTGGACCTGGTGCTCGGTGGCGCTTTGGGCGGGCGGCGTAACCCGAGTGTGATTCGCGATTTGGCGAGCGGTGAGGTTGTGCGGGCTGGTTGAGGCCAATCGCGGGACAAGTCGGGTCGCCGCACCGCCGCTCCTAGCGACTGTGTAGGAGCGGGCTTGTCCCGCGATCAATTCACCACTGTTTCAAGGCAGCAACACCGTCGACCCCACTGTCCTGCGCGCCGACAGCTCGCTCTGCGCCTTGGCCGCCTCGCTCAGTGGATAACGCTGGTGGATATCCACAGCCAGCTTGCCGCTGGCGATCATCGCAAACAGGTCGTCGGCCATGGCCTGGGTGTTCTCGGCGTTGTTGGCGTAGCTGGCCAGGGTTGGCCGGGTGACATACAGCGAGCCCTTCTGCGCCAGTATTCCCAGATTAACCCCGCTCACCGCCCCTGAGGCATTGCCGAAGCTGACCATCAGCCCGCGCGGCGCCAGGCAGTCCAGTGAGGTCAGCCAGGTGTCCTGGCCAACGCCGTCGTACACCACCGGGCATTTCTTGCCGTCGGTCAGCTCCAGCACTCGCTGGGCGACGTCTTCCCGGCTGTAGTCGATGGTTGCCCATGCGCCCAGGGCCTTGGCCCGCTCGGCTTTCTCGGCAGAACTGACAGTACCGATCAACCTGGCGCCCAGGGCTTTGGCCCATTGGCAGGCCAGGGAACCGACGCCACCGGCGGCGGCGTGGAACAAAATGGTCTCGCCCGGCTGCACTGCGTAGGTCTGCTTGAGCAGGTACTGCACGGTCAGGCCCTTGAGCATCACCGCCGCCGCCTGCTCAAAGCTGATGCTGTCGGGGAGTTTGACCAGATTGGCTTCGGGCAGCACGTGCACTTCGCTGTAGGCTCCGAGCGGGCCGCCGGCGTAGGCGACGCGATCGCCAACCTTGAGCCGGCTGACCTGCTCGCCTACCGCCTCGACCACTCCGGCGCCTTCGGTACCCAGCCCGGAGGGCAGCGACGGCGGAGCATAGAGGCCGCTGCGAAAGTAGGTGTCGATGAAGTTCAGGCCGATCGCCTGGTTTCGCACGCGAACCTGCAGCGGGCCGGGCGCTGCCGGCTCGAAGTCGACCAGGGTCAGGACTTCGGGGCCGCCATGCTGGCTGAACTGGATACGCTTGGCCATCTGCACTCTCCTGAAGCTAGCGGGAAAACCCCTATCGGACGCCTTTGCTTGATCGCCGTCAACTGCGGCCGGCCCGCCGCCGGTGGTATGCTACGCGCCGAATTTGCCTTAGCCCGCTTCCAGGTGACCTGATGACTAGCCGCACCGAGGCCGTGAAAGCCTACCTGCTCGACCTGCAAGACCGTATCTGCACCGCCCTCGAAAACGAAGACGGTGGCGCCCGCTTTGTCGAGGACGCCTGGACGCGTGAGGCCGGCGGTGGCGGGCGGACCCGGGTGATCGGCGACGGCAAGGTCATCGAAAAAGGCGGGGTGAACTTCTCCCACGTATTCGGCAGCGGTTTGCCGCCGTCGGCCAGTGCTCATCGACCAGAACTGGCCGGGCGCGGTTTCGAAGCCCTGGGGGTGTCGCTGGTGATCCACCCGCACAACCCGCATGTGCCGACTTCCCACGCTAACGTGCGGTTTTTCATCGCCGAGAAAGAAGGCGAAGAAGCGGTTTGGTGGTTTGGCGGCGGCTTCGACCTGACCCCCTACTACGGCAACGAAGAAGACTGCGTGCACTGGCACCAGGTCGCCGAGCGCGCCTGTGCGCCGTTCGGTGCCGATGTTTATCCGCGCTACAAGGCCTGGTGCGACCGTTATTTTCACCTCAAGCACCGTGGCGAGCCTCGCGGCATCGGCGGTCTGTTCTTCGATGACCTCAACGAGTGGGACTTCGACACCTGCTTCGCTTTCATCCGCGCCATCGGCGATGCCTATGTCGAGGCCTACCTGCCAATCATCCAGCGCCGTAAAGACCAGCCCTATAGCGCCGAGCAGCGTGAGTTCCAGGAATACCGACGCGGCCGTTATGTTGAGTTCAACCTGGTTTACGATCGTGGCACGCTGTTCGGCCTGCAATCGGGCGGACGTACCGAATCGATCCTCATGTCGCTGCCACCGCAGGTGCGTTGGGGGTACGATTGGAAGGCCGCGCCAGGCAGCGAAGAAGCGCGCCTGACCGAGTATTTCCTGCAGGACCGTGACTGGCTTGGTGAGGCCAAGGCCAGCCACTGAGCCGTTGTGGATAACTTTCCGGCCCTGCCCGACCTTGACCCAGGAACCGCCTGAATGGACCAGTACGTTGTATTCGGCAACCCGATCGGCCACAGCAAGTCGCCGCTGATCCATCGCCTGTTCGCCGACCAGACCGGCCAGCAACTGGAGTACAGCACCCTGCTGGCGCCGCTGGATGACTTCAGCATGTGCGCCCAGGGCTTTTTCAAGCAGGGCCTGGGTGCCAACGTCACCGTGCCGTTCAAGGAAGAAGCCTATCGCCTGGTCGATAGCCTGACCCCACGGGCCCAGCGCGCGGGGGCGGTAAATACCCTGAGCAAGCTCGCCGATGGCACCTTGCAGGGCGACAACACCGATGGCGCCGGCCTGGTCCGCGACCTTACCGTCAATGCCGGGGTGCAACTGACTGGCAAGCGCATCCTGTTGCTCGGCGCCGGCGGTGCCGTGCGCGGGGTGCTGGAGCCATTGCTGGCGCACAAACCGGCTTCGCTGGTAATCGCCAACCGCACGGTGGAAAAAGCCGAGCAACTGGCCCGTGAATTCGCCGACCTGGGGCCGGTGGCTGCCAGCGGCTTCGATTGGCTTGAAGAGCCGGTCGACCTGATCATCAACGCCACCTCGGCGAGCCTTGCCGGCGAGCTGCCGCCGATTTCCGCCAGCCTGATCGAGCCCGGCAAGACCGTGTGCTACGACATGATGTATGGCAAGGAGCCTACGCCTTTCTGCCGTTGGGCCGGCGAGCACAAGGCGGCCAAGGTCCTCGATGGCTTGGGTATGCTTGCCGAGCAGGCCGCCGAGGCGTTCTACATCTGGCGCGGCGTGCGCCCCGACACCGCGCCGGTGCTCGACGAACTGCGCCGTCAACTGGCGCGCGGCTAATCTTCGAAGCGGATCGGGCAGTGCGCTGCCCCCTCCAGCTTGTGCAACTCCTCGATCACTTGCGCCCGCGCCCGGCGCAGCGTCAGGCTGCCGCCGGCACGACCCAGGCGGCGCGCTTCGCGATGAAGCATGTCGACCCCGGAATAATCGATGAAGTTGATCTGCCGGGCATCGATCACTACCTGCGGCCCTGGGCAACGCTGCAAGCGCACCTGCAGGTAGTGGCTGGCGCCGAAGAAGATTGACCCGCCCACCCGCAACACGTCGGCATCCCCTTCGCGGGACTGCTGCACCCGTGGCCGTGAGGTGCGTTTGAGGTAAAAGAACAGCGACGCCAGCACCCCGGCGTAGATCGCCGTTTGCAGCTCGAGCAACAGTGTTGCTGCTGCCGTTAGGGCCATCACCAGGAATTCCGAACGGCTGACGCGAAACAGCGCGCGGATCGCCCGATGATCGACCAGGCCCCAGCAGATCAGCAGGATGCTGCCGGCCATGGCCGGGATCGGAATATGCGCGATCAGCCCCGCCCCTGCTACTGCAAACAACGTTACCCACAGGGCGGAAAACACCCCGGCCAGGGGCGAGCGGGCGCCGGCCTCATAGCTGAGCCCGGAGCGGGTGAAGGAACCGGATGACAGGTAGCCGGAGAAAAATCCCCCGACCATGTTTGAAAGGCCCTGGGCGCGGATTTCCTGGTTGGCATCGATCAGTTGCTCGGAGCGTGCTGACAGCGAGCGGGCAATCGACAGGCTGGTAACCAGGCCAAGCATGCCGACCGCCACGGCGCTGGGTAGCAGACGCAAAATCAGCTCCAGGTCCAGCAGCGGCAAGGGGCTTATCGGTGGAAGCTGACCGATGAAGCCGGGCACCAACTGCACATGGCCGAAAACACCTGGGAGAAGCCAGACCAGCACGCTGGCCACCGCCAGAGTTATCAACAGGCCCGGCCAGCGCGGCTGCAACAGCTTCAACGCAATACCCAGCAGCAGCGTACCCAGCCCCAGCAACAACGAGGGCCAATCCACCTCCGGGGCATGCGCCAGCAGGTTTTGCACGGTCTTCAGGGCGGTGGCCTGGCTGGGCAAGTCGATACCCATCAGGTTGGGCAATTGCCCGAGGGCAATGACCAGCGCAGCACCGAGGGTGAAACCCAGCACTACCGAGTGCGAGACGAAATTGACCAGCGCGCCGAAGCGCAGCAGCCCCAGCAACCACTGAAACACCCCGGCGAGGAAGGTCAGCAGCAGGATCAGGGTGATGTAGTCACTGCTGCCCGCAACTGCCAGGGGGCTGATGCTGGCATAGAGGACAATCGAGATTGCCGCCGTCGGCCCGCAGATCAGGTGCCAGGACGAGCCCCACAGGCAGGCGATGATCACCGGTACGATCGCTGCGTACAGCCCGTACTCGGCCGGCAGCCCGGCAATCAGGGCATAGGCGATTGATTGCGGCAGGGCCAGGATCGCCCCGCTCAGACCCACCAGCAGATCGCGACGCACGCTGGCCCCGGTCTGGCGCGCCAACCAGGTGAGAAACGGCAGCAGTCGGTGGCGGTCAGGCCAGGCCATGGCACTCTCTATTGCAGGCGGAAGCTGTTCAGGGTGCGATGTCGGGCGCTCGGGTGCAAGCCGCGTCAGAAAACAAAGTTCACATGCTCGCCGTGGTGCAGCTTGAGCTCCAGGGCATCGACCATGGCCGCTGCCACTCGGGCCAGGCGTTGCAGTGGTTCGGCCAGGCCCGGCTCGAGGGTGCCATGGGTCTGGTGAAAATGCTCGATGCCCAGGCCGGCAACTTGCTGCGGGGTGTTGATCAGGGTCCAGTGCAGCGGGCTGCGCTGCAACAGGTCGACGATCCGTTCGGCGCAGGCCCGTTGCTGCCGATTGTGCCCCTCGCTTTGCTCCAGTACGGTGAAATCGCCCACCAGCAATAGCCGGCGTATAGTGGTGCGGGACATGCCGGCGATCAGCGCCTGGCTCATGCGCAGTTGCGTGGCAAAGTCATCGGGCGCCAGTGCTGGCAACAGGCAGACCACCGCCGAGCCGCCGGCCACGCTTTGTTCGGCCTGATCGGCAGTATCGAGGCCGCCGGTCTTGAAGTGCAGGCCGGGGCGCGGTGCCAGGGTATTGAGATCATCGACCACGGCGATCACCTCATGCTGGCGCTTGAGTAATTCGGCCATCAAGGCGCTGCCCAGGCTGCTCAAACCTCCAAGCAGGACCAGTTTGAACACTGGGGTTTCGGCATTTTTCACCAGATCACTCCATTGGCAACGGGTGATCGTTTGACCCGCGTAGCCAGGCGCAGGTTCGTTGCGATTAAGGAGTTTTCGTGCAAAGGATCAAGGGCTATCACGCGCATATCTACTATGACGCCAGCACCCTGGAGCAGGCTCGCCAGTTGTGCGAAGAAGCCGCTCGGCTGTTTCCGGTGACCATGGGGCGCATGCATCAGAAGCCGGTCGGGCCGCACCCGGACTGGAGCTGCCAGTTGGCCTTCGGGCCTGAAGTGGTGGGGGTGGTGCTGCCCTGGCTGGCGTTATATCGCCAAGGGCTGGTGGTGTTTCTGCATCCGTTGACTGGTGACGAGCTGGCCGATCATCGTGATCATGCGATCTGGATGGGGGCGGTGCGGCCGCTGGATCTGACTATTTTCAAGTAGTTTACAGCTCCGGGGTAGGAGCGGGCTTGCCCCGCGATTTGCGATCTGTCTGATGGACCGCAATCGCGGGGCAAGTCGAGGCGTCGCACCGCCGCTCCCACAGGGATCAGGCCTTGCGTGCACCCCGCACACCCTGGGCCAGCGCCGAGCACAGCTCGAGCACATCACCCACAGCCTGCTCGGCAGTGGCCGCATTGGCTATCTTGTCGACCAGCGCCGAACCGACCACGACGCCATCCGACAGCCTGGCAATCGCCGCAGCCTGCTCTGGCGTGCGGATACCGAAGCCGACGCTGATCGGCAGGTCGGTGTGCCGGCGCAGACGTTTGATGGCGCTGCTGACGTGTTCAGTGGTCGCAGAACCTGCACCGGTGACACCGGCAACCGACACGTAGTAGACGAAGCCCGAGCTGCGTTCCAGCACGCGCGGCAGGCGCACGTCGTCGGTGGTCGGGGTGGTCAGGCGAATGAAGTCGATGCCCGCGGCCTGGGCCGGGGTGGCCAGCTCGGCGTCGTGCTCCGGCGGCAGGTCGACGATGATCAGGCCATCCACGCCCACTTTCTTGGCTTCAGCCACGAAGGCCTCGACGCCAAAGCGGTGAATCGGGTTGTAGTAGCCCATCAGCACGATCGGCGTGGTCTGGTTGTCGACGCGGAACTCGCGAACCATTTGCAGGGTTTTCGCCAGGGTCTGACCGGCGTCCAGGGCGCGCAGGGTGGCGAGCTGGATTGCCACGCCGTCGGCCATCGGGTCGGTGAACGGCATGCCCAGTTCGATGACGTCGGCGCCAGCAGCCGGCAGGCCTTTGAGGATCTGCAGCGAAGCGTCGTAGCCAGGGTCGCCTGCGGTGATGAAGGTGACCAGTGCCGAGCGGCCTTCGGCCTTCAGTTCGGCGAAGCGTTGTTCAAGACGGCTCATGCCTGTTTCTCCTGGGCGGCCATATGGCTCATCACGGTTTGCATGTCTTTGTCGCCGCGCCCGGACAGGCACACCACCATCAGGTGATCCTTGGGCAGGGTCGGTGCGCGTTTGATCGCTTCGGCCAGGGCGTGGGAGGTTTCCAGGGCCGGAATGATGCCTTCCAGGCGGCAGGTAGTGTGGAACGCGGCCAGGGCTTCGTCGTCGGTAATGCTGACGTACTCGACGCGTTTCACTTCGTGCAACCAGGCGTGTTCCGGGCCGATGCCGGGGTAGTCGAGGCCGGCGGAAATCGAGTGGGCGTCGGTGATCTGGCCGTCGGCATCCTGCAGCAGGTAGGTGCGGTTGCCGTGCAGCACGCCCGGTACGCCACCGTTGAGGCTGGCGGCATGCTTGTCGGTGTCGACCCCGTGGCCACCGGCTTCGACGCCGATGATTTGCACGCTGGCGTCATCGAGGAAGTCGTGGAACAGGCCCATGGCGTTGGAGCCACCGCCGACGCAGGCGATCAGGCTGTCGGGCAGGCGCCCTTCCTTGGCTTGCAGCTGTTCACGGGTCTCTTTGCCGATGATCGACTGGAAGTCGCGGACCATTGCCGGGTACGGGTGCGGGCCCGCTACAGTACCGATCAGGTAGAAGGTGTCGTCGACGTTGGTGACCCAGTCGCGCAGGGCTTCGTTCATCGCGTCCTTGAGGGTGCCGGTGCCGGCGGTGACCGGAACGATTTCTGCGCCCAGCAGCTTCATGCGGAACACGTTGGCTTGCTGGCGCTCGATGTCGGTGGCGCCCATGTAGATCACGCAAGGCAGGCCGAAGCGCGCGGCGACGGTGGCAGTGGCCACGCCGTGCATGCCGGCGCCGGTTTCGGCGATCAGGCGTTTTTTGCCCATGCGCTTGGCCAGCAGCACCTGGCCGATGCAGTTGTTCACCTTGTGCGCGCCGGTGTGGTTGAGCTCTTCACGCTTGAAGAAGATCTTCGCGCCGCCGCAGTGTTCGCTCAGGCGTTCGGCGAAGTACAGCGGGTTCGGGCGGCCGATGTAGTCGCGCTGAAAGTACGCCAGTTGCTCGAGAAATTCCGGGTCGGCTTTGGCTGCTTCGTATTCGCGGGCAAGGTCGAGCACCAGCGGCATCAGGGTTTCTGCCACGTAGCGGCCGCCGAATGCGCCAAACAGGCCATTGGCATCGGGGCCGGCGCGGAAGTTGGTCTGGGTCATGGGTCGCTCCAGGGCGGTAGTGAAGTCGGGAATGGCTTTACTCTAACCACGACACGCGCAACTGAAAACCGATAAGATTGCGACAACATGTCAGGAAAACTCACACGTCATGCGCCAGGACCTGCCCCCACTCAATGCCCTGCGGGCCTTTGAAGCCACTGCCCGGCTCAATAGCGTCAGCCAGGCGGCCGAACAGCTACACGTTACCCACGGCGCGGTCAGCCGGCAATTGAAGGTGCTCGAAGAACACCTTGGGGTGGCCTTGTTCGTTAAGGAAGGACGTGGCCTTAAACTCACAGATGCCGGGGTGCGTTTGCGCGATGCCAGTAGTGATGCCTTCGAGCGCTTGCGCGGCGCGTGTGCGGACATCAGCCAGAGCGGCGCTGATGCGCCGTTCGTCCTCGGTTGCTCCGGCAGCCTGCTGGCGCGCTGGTTCATCCCACGGCTGGGGCGATTAAAAGCGGATTTGCCGGAACTGCGCCTGCACCTGTCGGCCGGTGAAGGTGATCTCGACCCGCGTCGCCCAGGGCTGGATGCCTTGCTGGTGTTTGCCGAGCCGCCCTGGCCTGCGGATATGCAAGTGCATGTGCTGGCGCAGGAGTGTATTGGCCCGGTGCTCAGCCCGCACTTTGCCGGGTTCAGCCGCTTGCAGCAGGCGCCAGCCGAGGCGTTGCTGACGCAAACCCTGTTGCAGACCACTTCGCGCCCGCAAGCCTGGCCAAGTTGGGCGGCGCAGCAAGGTATCGACCCGCAGGCGCTGCGTTACGGGCAGGATTTCGAGCATTTGTATTACTTGCTGGAGGCTGCAGTGGCAGGGTTGGGCGTGGCGATTGCGCCGCAACCGCTGGTAGCCGACGACTTGCGCGCCGGGCGCCTGGCGGCGCCATGGGGTTTTTGCGAAACCCAGGCCGCGCTGGCCCTGTGGGTGCCGCGACGCGCCGCAGACGGGCGCGCCGAGCAATTGGCCGGCTGGTTGCGCGCGGAGCTTGCGCGCCAGGCCGCTTAGTTACCGCGTTTGCACATCAGGTAGGCGGCCAGCAGGCCGAGGGCGCCAACGGCGACACCGGCGGTGGTCCACGGGTGTTCCTGGGCGTAATCGCGGGTGGCCAGGCCAGTCTCGCGGGTCTTGGTTTTTACTTCTTCGTAGGCATCGCTGAGCAGGCTGCGCGAATGGCGCAGGGCATTCTCGGCGTTGCCCTTGAGCGTCTTGAGGGTTTTGCGCGACTCATCCGAGGCATCGTCCTTGAGGCTTTCCAGTGACTTGAGCAGGCTTTCGATTTCCGCTTCCATGCTTTGCAGCGAAGCTTTACGCAGCGAGGTGTTGGCCATGGTGACTCTCCTTCGAGGTTGAGTTGAGCTGTGTAGGTTCCGACTACAGGCTGCTGGGAAAGTGCAGTCGAACTTTTAACGGCATTTACCCCTCGCAGGTAAAACAGCCCGGCGCTGCTAGGCTCTATCTCACATTAAAAAAGGAGATTGCTTATGTCTGATCATCACACCTACAAGAAAATCGAACTGGTCGGCTCGTCGCCCACCTCTATCGAAGAGGCGATCAACAATGCCCTGGCCGAAGCAGGCAAGAGCATCAAGCACCTTGAGTGGTTCGAAGTGGTCGACACCCGAGGCCATATCAAGGACAACAAGGCCGCGCATTTTCAGGTCACGCTCAAAGTGGGCTTTCGCATCGTCAACAGCTGATGCGGCGACACTGGCTTGTGCGGGTCAATTGCGTTACACAGTCCTGAGGCGCCCGGCCTTCCTGGCGCCCTTCTCTATTTTGATCTGAACAAGGAAAGCGATCGATGAAGAAGTTGGTAGTAGCGATAGGTTTGATGACGCTGGCCGGTACTGCGCTGGCAGCCGGCAAGCCATGTGAAGAGCTCAAGGGCGAAATAGCAGCCAAGCTGGACGCCAAGGGTGTCAGCGGCTACTCGCTGGAGATCGTCGATAAAGGCGCTGCCGCAGACGGCAAGGTCGTGGGTAGCTGCGAAGGCGGCACCAAGGAAATCGTCTACAAGCGCGGCTGATCGATATTGAATCCATCGCGGGGCAAGTCGAGTCGTCGCACCGCCGCTCCTACATGTGGGGCGGTGCGACGACTCGACTTGACCCGCGATGGGGCCCTCAGCTGCGCAAAACCGTCTGCGCCAGCAGCTCATAAGAGCGTATGCGGTCGGCATGCTCATACAGGTCGCAGGTGAAGATCAGCTCATCCGCCTCGGTCTGCTCCAGCAACACCTCCAGTTTGGCGCGGATTTTCTGCGGGCTGCCGACCATCGCCAGGCCCAGGAAGCTGCCCACCGCTTCCCGCTCATGCGGCAGCCACAGGCCGTCCATGGTCTCCACTGGCGGGCGTTGCACCAGGCTCTGCCCGCGCATCAGGGCGAGGATGCGCTGATACACCGAGGTGGCCAGGTAGTCGGCCTGTTCATCGGTCTCGGCCGCCACCAGTGGTACGCCAAGCATCACATAAGGCTTGTCGAGCACCGCCGAGGGCTGGAAGTGGTTGCGGTACACGCGAATCGCCTCGTGCATGTAACGTGGAGCGAAATGCGAGGCGAAGGCGTAGGGCAAACCGCGCATGCCGGCCAGCTGTGCACTGAACAGGCTCGAACCCAGCAGCCAGATCGGCACTTCAGTACCGTAACCCGGCACGGCAATGACCTTCTGCTCCGGCGTGCGCGGGCCCAGGTAGCGCATCAGTTCTTCGACGTCATCGGGAAAGTCGTCGGCACTGCCCGAGCGTTCGCGGCGCAGGGCGCGGGCGGTCATCTGGTCGGAGCCCGGCGCGCGGCCCAGGCCCAGGTCGATTCGCCCGGGATACAGGCTGGCGAGGGTGCCGAACTGTTCGGCGATCACCAGTGGCGCATGGTTGGGCAGCATCACCCCGCCGGCGCCAACACGAATGGTTGAGGTACCACCGGCCAGGTAGCTGAGCAGCACCGAGGTTGCGGAGCTGGCGATACCATCCATGTTGTGGTGCTCGGCCACCCAGAAGCGGTTGTAGCCAAACTTCTCGACGTGTTGCGCCAGGTCCAGTGAGTTGCGCAGGGACTGCGCCGGGCCGCTGTCGGCGCGTACTGGCACCAGGTCGAGGGTGGAAATCTTGATATCGGCAAGTTGCTTCATGGGCGTTGGCGCCTCCTGGGCAGTCGAGTGGCCGCAAACAATCCAACGGCCTTTCTAGCTCTGTATGGGCACATCTGCAGGAATCAATGCCGGGGCTTGTAATCCTTCTGAACTTGCCTGCGTCAGGGCTCTCTGAAATTAAGGCAAGGCGCGATATCCCGCGCCCCAGGGAGCTCAGGAGGCTTTATGAAAAAGACAGCATCAGCTATCTGGCAAGGTGGCTTGAAGGATGGCAAGGGCCTGCTTTCCACTGAAAGCGGCGCTCTCAAGCAGAACCCTTATGGCTTCAATACCCGCTTCGAAGGCCAGCCGGGTACCAATCCGGAGGAACTGATTGGCGCGGCGCATGCAGGCTGCTTCTCCATGGCCCTGTCAATGATGCTCGGTGAAGCGGGCATGACCGCCGAGCGCATCGATACCATCGCCGAAGTGACCCTCGACAAATTGCCGGATGGCTTTGCCATTACTGCCGTGAACCTGATCCTCAAGGCCAAGGTCCCCGGGGCTAGCGAAGCGCAGTTTCTTGAGATTGCCAACAAGGCCAAGGCCGGTTGCCCGGTGTCGAAAGTGCTCAACGCGAAAATCAGCCTGGATGCGACGCTGCTGAGTTAAGGCAGAACCGGGGCGCGCTTCTTGTGGTCAAATGAGGGTCGGTAGAACGACTGCCGCCACAAGGAGCTGTCCCATGATCCGTGTTGCAATCGCTGTGCTGGCTTCGCTGCTGGCAACCGCTGCGCTGGCCGCGCCGAAACCCTGTGAAGAGCTCAAGGCCGAGATCGAAGCCAAGATCCAGGCCAACAACGTGAGTTCCTACACCTTGGAAATCGTCAAGAATGACGAGGTCCACGACCAGAACATGGTGGTCGGCAGCTGTGAAGGCGGCACCAAGAAGATCATCTACCAAAAGAATGATCGCTAGGCCTCAGGGGGTGCAGAAGACGTCGTTGGACTCTTCGGCGACCATCTTGCGCTGGGCATCATAGAGGTAGGCGCTGGGCTGCATGGCCGGGGCCCGGGCTTCCAGGCGATAGCGCTGGCCGGCCTTGAAATGCGCGAACTTGATGGTCAGGTAGCAGGTGCGCTCGGTCGGGTCGGTACTGAATCCACCGGAGTAGATCTCGTAGTCGAACCGCACCACCAACTCGTGGGCACCGGGCGTCACCTGAAAGAACCGGCCATCGGTCAGGCGTTTGCCATCGAGCCGTTCGGCCATCAGTGTCTTGCCCGGCGTGATGGTGTAGAGGTCGACCCAGGCCTGTTTGTTATCCACAGGTGGCAGGGGGCTAACGCAAGCTCCAAGGGTACTGATTGCGAGCAGCATCACAGGCTGGCGCATGGCGAACTCCGACGTGCGGGTTACAAAGCATAAGCATAGCGCCATTCACGCCTTTAGGTACGCTGGCAGCCCGCCGGCTGGCCTTTGCCGACCACTTTGCGCTGTTCGTCATAGAGCTTGGCCCAGGGGCGGAAGCCGATGCTACCGGCTTCAAGCTGGTAGCGCTGGCCGGCACTGAAATCATTGAATTTCACATTGAGCTGGCAATCGCGCCACAGTGGCTCGTTGACCGGGCCGATATTGCTTGGCGTAACCGCAAACAGATAGCGCACGGTCAGCTCATGGCTGCCTGGCGGTACTTCGAAATAGCGTTTGTCGGCCCAGGCGCGCTCGTCTACTTCGACGGCGTGCAAGGTATCGTCCTCACCAGGGGCAAGGTCGATCCAGGCCTGGTTGGGGTCAGGCGCAGGAAGGCCGGCGCAGCCGGACAGAAGCACAACAGTGCTGACGACGAGCAGTGTACGCATGGCAAAACTCCAGCCGGGCAGGATAGTCTTGAAGCGGATGAGTACTTGAGCGGATACAGGACACCAATGCTTCGACTATTTCTTTTGTTGCGCTCAAGTCATGGGGCACTCGACCGTCTTTTTCGCTACTTGGTTCCCTTGTTGGCCATCGGGCTGCTGAGCGGTTGTGCCAGTGTCAGTTACTACGGGCAACTGGCCAGCGGTCAGTGGCAGCTGTTGCAGGCGCGCCAGCCGGTTGCCGAGCTGGTAGCCGACCCGGCCACCGACAGTAAATTGCGCCAGCAGTTGCTGCACGCCGAGCAAGCTCGCGCCTTCGCCAGCGCGCAGCTGAAGCTGCCGGACAACCGCAGCTATCGGGTTTATGCCGATATCGGCCGGCCCTTCGTGGTCTGGAACGTATTCGCCACACCCGAGTTGTCGCTGGAGCCGCAGACTCATTGCTTCCCCATTGCCGGCTGTGTTGCCTACCGTGGTTATTACAACCAGGGCGCCGCGCGCGGGGCGGCTGCGCTGCAGAAACAACAAGGGCTGGATGTCTATGTCGGCGGTGTCGAAGCCTATTCGACCCTGGGCTGGTTCGACGATCCGATCCTCAGCTCCATGCTTGGCTGGGGTGATGAACGCCTGGCCACGGTGATCTTTCATGAGTTGGCCCATCAACGCGTCTATGTCCAGGACGACACTGCGTTCAACGAGTCCTTCGCTACTTTTGTCGAGCAGGAAGGCACTCGCCAATGGCGGGCGGCGCGGGGCCTGCCAACGCTGGTCGAAGATGGCAGCCAGCAGCGCGAGCAGTTCGTCGCCCTGGTGCTGGCCAGTCGCGAACGGCTCAAGGCGTTGTATGCGGCGCCGCTCACCGAACCCGCCAAGCGTGCGGGCAAGCAGGCCGAATTCGAACGCTTGCGCCGTGAATACCGGGCCTTGCGCGATAACCAGTGGGGCGGTGTCGGACGCTATGACGCCTGGATCAATGCGCCGATGAACAATGCCAAGTTGTTGCCGTTTGGTCTGTACGACCAGTGGGTGCCGGCGTTTGCCCAGCTGTTTGCCGAGGTGGGCGGCGATTGGCAGGTGTTTTATCAGCGAGTAGAAGCTTTCGGGCGGCTACCCCTTGAGCAGCGTCAGCAGGCGCTGAAAAGCATTGCGGGGCAAGTCGAGTCGTCGCACCGCCGCTCCTACAGTGGGAGCGGCGGTGCGGCGACCCGACTTGCCCCGCGATAGGGTCTCAGCCGCGCTGGAACGCCTGGTGCAGTTGCGCCAAGGTCGCAAAGTGGTAGGCCGGCTGCTCCGCCGTCAGCTCTTCATGGCTACCAAAGCCATACCCCACCGCTACCGCTTCCAGGCCGTTGCTGCGGGCGCCGATCAGGTCGTGCTTGCGGTCGCCGATCATCAGGGTGTGCGCAGGGTCCAGGGCTTCTTCGGCCAGCAGGTGGCGGATCAGCTCGACCTTGTTGGTGCGGGTGCCATCCAGCTCGCTGCCGTAGATCACCTTGAAGTGCTTGGCGAAGTCGAAATGGCGGGCGATCTCGCGGGCAAACTCCCAAGGTTTGGAGGTGGCGATATACAGG
The DNA here is from genome assembly GCF_024749305.1 of Pseudomonas sp. B21-012. NCBI lineage: Bacteria > Pseudomonadati > Pseudomonadota > Gammaproteobacteria > Pseudomonadales > Pseudomonadaceae > Pseudomonas > Pseudomonas sp. B21-012. The sequence continues at coordinate 44,762 of NZ_CP087197.1, forward strand.
GTGCGGCCCTGCCCTTGCAGGGTTTCGAGCATTTCGCTGACGCCGTCGAACACCTGGTTTTCGTATAGGCCGGTGACCTTGAAGCGTTCGCGATAGAAATTCACCGCGTCCCAGGCCTTGGCCTCATCAAAATCATAGAACTGCATGAAGGCCTGCAGCAGCGGCGGGCCGATGAAGTGTTCCAGGCGCGTCAGGTCCGGCTCGTCGATGCCCAGCTTGGCCAGTGCGTACTGGATCGAGCGGGTGATACCCAGGCGCGGGTCGGTCAGGGTACCGTCGAGGTCAAAGAGGATGTTTTGCTGGTGCATGGCGGTCTCGAATAAGGCGGTGGACAGGTTCACTCGGGCAGGTGATAGCCTTCGGCCAGGTGCTGGTCCTTGAGTTTGACGTAGTTGCCGGCGCTGTAGGGGAAGAACGCGCGCTCCTTCTCGCTCAGGGCGCGGGCCTGCTTGACCGGGCTGCCGACGTACAGAAACCCGCTTTCCAGGCGCTTGCCCGGCGGTACCAGGCTGCCAGCGCCGATGATCACTTCGTCTTCGACGACGGCGCCATCCATGATGGTACTGCCCATGCCGACCAGGATGCGGTTGCCCAGGGTGCAGCCGTGGAGCATGACTTTGTGACCAATGGTTACCTCATCGCCGATCAGCAGCGGGAAACCGTCCGGGTTGAACGGCCCGGCATGGGTGATGTGCAGCACGCTGCCATCCTGCACGCTGGTGCGCGCACCGATGCGGATGCGGTGCATATCGCCGCGGATCACCGTCAATGGCCACACCGAACTGTCGGCACCGATCTCGACATCACCCAGTACCACGGCACTGCGGTCGACAAAGGCGCGTTCGCCAAGCCTGGGAGTGTGATGCTGGAAGCTACGGATGGCCATGATAGTAATTCTCTTTGGTATGGATAGGGCTGCGGTCGGCGTCGATTGTAATTAAGATGGGGAAGTGTTTCTTCTGCCAAGGTGTTTAACCGTGAGTGCGAACAACCCGCTTCTGCAGTCTTATGACTTGCCGCCCTTCTCGGCGATCCGTGCCGAGCATGTGCAGCCGGCGATTGAACAGATCCTGGCCGACAACCGTACAGCCATTGCCGACATCCTCAAGGCCCAGGGCAAGAGCCCGAGCTGGGCCGGCCTGATCCTGGCCATGGACGAACTCAACGACCGCCTGGGCGCCGCCTGGAGCCCGGTCAGCCACCTCAATGCCGTGTGCAACAGCGCCGAACTGCGCGAAGCCTACGAGGCTTGCTTGCCGGCGTTGAGCGCGTATGCCACCGAAATGGGCCAGAACCGCGAGCTGTTTCAGGCCTATGAGGCATTGATCGCCAGCCCCGAAGCTGCCGGCTTCGATGTGGCACAAAAAACTATTCTTGAACACGCCCTGCGAGACTTCCGTCTGTCGGGTATCGACCTGCCGGCCGAAAAGCAGCAGCGTTACGCGCAAGTGCAGAGCAAGCTCAGCGAGCTGGGCAGCCGTTTCTCCAACCAGCTGCTGGACGCCACCCAGGCCTGGACCAAGCATGTCAGCGACGAAGCGGCGCTTGCCGGCCTGACTGATTCGGCCAAAGCACAAATGGCCGCCGCGGCGCAGGCCAAGGGCCTCGACGGCTGGCTGATCAGCCTGGAGTTCCCCAGCTACTACGCGGTAATGACCTACGCCGAAGACCGCGCCCTGCGCGAAGAAATCTACGCCGCCTACTGCACTCGCGCCTCCGACCAGGGCCCGAATGCCGGCCAGTTCGACAACGGCCCGGTGATGGCCGAGATTCTCGACCTGCGTCAGGAGCTGGCCGAGCTGCTCGGTTACGCCAACTTCGCCGAGCTGAGCCTGGCGACCAAGATGGCCGAGTCCAGCGACCAGGTGCTGAGCTTTCTGCGTGACCTGGCCAAGCGCAGCAAGCCGTTTGCCACCCAGGACCTGGCCCAGCTCAAGGCCTATGCCGCCGAGCAGGGTTGCCCGGACCTGCAGAGTTGGGACAGCGGCTTCTACGGGGAAAAACTCCGTGAACAGCGCTACAGCGTTTCCCAGGAAACCCTGCGCGCCTACTTCCCGATCGACAAGGTGCTGAGCGGCCTGTTCACCATCGTCCAGCGCCTGTACGGCATCGAGATTGCCGAACTCAAGGGCTTCGACAGCTGGCACCCGGACGTGCGCCTGTTCGAAATCAAGGAGCACGGCCAGCACGTCGGGCGCTTCTTCTTCGACCTCTATGCCCGCGCCAACAAGCGTGGCGGTGCCTGGATGGACGGCGCCCGCGACCGTCGCCTGACCGCTGACGGCCAGCTGCAGAGCCCGGTGGCCAACCTGGTGTGCAACTTCACCCCGGCCGCCCCCGGCAAGCCGGCGTTGCTGACCCACGACGAAGTCACCACCCTGTTCCACGAATTCGGCCATGGCCTGCATCACCTGCTGACCCGCATCGAGCATGCCGGTGTCTCCGGTATCAACGGCGTGGCCTGGGACGCGGTCGAGCTGCCGAGCCAGTTCATGGAAAACTGGTGCTGGGAGCCTGAAGGCCTGGCGCTGATTTCCGGCCACTACGAAACTGGCGCAGCCCTGCCCCAGGATTTGCTGGAGAAGATGCTGGCGGCGAAGAACTTCCAGTCCGGGCTGATGATGGTTCGCCAGCTGGAATTCTCGCTGTTCGACTTCGAACTGCATGCCAGCCACGGCGACGGCCGCAGCGTGCTGCAAGTGCTCGAAGGCGTGCGCGACGAGGTTTCGGTCATGCGCCCACCGGCGTACAACCGCTTCCCTAACAGCTTTGCGCATATCTTTGCCGGTGGCTACGCAGCCGGTTACTACAGCTACAAGTGGGCGGAAGTGCTGTCGGCCGACGCCTTCTCGCGCTTCGAAGAAGAAGGCGTGCTCAATGCCGACACCGGCCGCGCCTTTCGCGAAGCGATCCTGGCCCGTGGCGGTTCCCAGGAGCCGATGCTGCTGTTCGTCGACTTCCGTGGCCGCGAGCCGTCAATCGATGCACTCTTGCGCCACAGTGGCCTGAGTGAGGAAGTGGCGGCATGAGTGATGGGCCTGTGGTAACGAAAAAGCGCTTTATCGCCGGGGCGGTCTGCCCGGCGTGCAGCGAGCCGGACAAACTGATGATGTGGAGTGAAGACAGCGTTCCGCACCGGGAATGTGTGGCCTGCGGTTTTTCTGACACCCTTAACGAGCAAGGGCTGTCGGTGCCCAAGGAACTGGGTACGCGGGTCAACAAGGTCGAGGTGAAACCTGCCGCGACCACGGTGCAGACGGTGCAGTTCTTCCCCAATCCGAAGTTGAAGAAGACAACCGAGTAAACGTGCCAGCGCCAGCATTTTCGGCTGGCGCCCAGCGGTACTGGAATCGAACACTAGCCCCGTGTACTGTATATAAAAACAGTACCCGGGGTTTTTCATGTTCAATCCTCAAGGGCCGGTGCGGGGTCGTGGCACCGCGAGCAATCCCCATAACCGCTTCGCCCCGAATCGCTCGGTGGCCGAGGATGACGGTTGGTACCAGGAAGTGCCCCTGACCCAGGGTACCGAAGTACGCATCGAAACCGCCAAGACCATCATCACCCGCAACAACTCGCCCGACCTGCCCTTCGATCGCTCGATCAATCCTTATCGCGGCTGCGAGCACGGCTGTATCTACTGCTATGCCCGGCCCAGCCACGCTTATTGGGATCTGTCGCCGGGGCTCGACTTCGAAACCAAGCTGATTGCCAAGACCAACGCTGCCGCCGTGCTCGAACAGCAACTGAGCAAGCCTGGCTATGTGTGCGCACCGATCAACCTGGGCTCCAACACCGACCCCTACCAGCCCATCGAACGCGAGCAACAACTGACCCGGCGCCTGCTCGAAGTGCTGCTGCGCTACCGGCACCCGGTCACCATCGTCACCAAGGGCTCACTGATTCTGCGCGACCTGGACCTGCTCGCCGAGCTTGCCCGGCAGAATCTGGTACAGGTGATGATCAGCCTGACCACCCTGGACGACGAGCTCAAGCGTACGCTGGAGCCACGGGCAGCGGCGCCCAAGGCACGTCTGCGGGCGATCCGGGTGCTGACCGAGGCCGGTGTGCCGGTGGGTGTGCTGTGTTCGCCGATGATCCCGATGATCAACGACAGCGAGCTTGAGCACTTGCTCGAGGCGGCCAAGGCCAGCGGCGCCCTGAACGCGGCCTACATGATGCTGCGCCTGCCGCTGGAGGTGGCACCGCTGTTCGAGCAATGGCTGCTGGACCATTACCCCCAACGGGCCAATCATGTCCTTAGCCTGATTCGCCAGAGCCGCGGTGGTGAGTTGTACGACAGCCGCTTCGGTGCGCGCATGCGCGGCGAGGGGGTATTTGCCGAGTTGCTGGCGCAACGCTTCAGCAAGGCGATCCGCCGCCTGGGGCTGAATCGGCGCGAAGGCTACGCGCTTGATTGCACAGCGTTTTGTCCTCCAGGCGGGCAGATGTCGCTGCTCTGATTTCATTAATGGGTATTGGCCATTAATGTTTTTTTGCTATTATCCAGACACCTCTTTGAATCTCTGGAACGCCCGTTCTAGAGCCTCGCAATTCAGTTTGAGTTAAGTTTCGCCGAGTAGCGTAGGAATTCAGTCAACAACTGATGTGATGGTTGGCGCGCGTATTTCATCCAACTGTCATACGCCGTTTGAATCATCAACCCGGTAAAATGGACTTAACCCAAAACCGTCAAAGAGGATGAATCATGCCCGTCAAGGACCCATCCAAGGTTGTCCCGCAAGCCCCAGCCGAGAGCGCCGATGCCGCTCTGAAGCATATCGTCGACGGCTTCCTGCGCTTCCATCATGACGTTTTTCCCGAGCAGCAAGAGCTGTTCAAGAAACTCGCCACCGCGCAAAAGCCCCGTGCGATGTTCATCACCTGTGCCGACTCGCGCATCGTGCCCGAGCTGATTACCCAGAGCTCCCCTGGCGACCTGTTCGTGACCCGCAACGTCGGTAACGTCGTGCCTCCCTACGGGCAGATGAACGGCGGTGTGTCCACCGCCATTGAGTATGCGGTGCTGGCCCTGGGCGTTCACCACATCATCGTCTGCGGTCACTCCGATTGCGGCGCCATGCGCGCGGTGCTCAACCCGCAGAGCCTGGAGAAAATGCCGACGGTCAAAGCCTGGCTGCGCCATGCCGAGGTCGCCCGCACGGTGGTCGAAGACAACTGCTCCTGTGGCAGCGAGCATGAAAGCATGCAGGTGCTGACCAAAGAAAACGTCATCGCCCAGCTGCACCACTTGCGCACTCACCCGTCGGTGGCTTCGCGCCTGGCAGCCGGCCAGCTGTATATCCATGGCTGGATCTACGACATCGAAACCAGCCAGATCGAGGCCTATGACGCCGCCAGCGACAGCTTCCTGCCGCTAGCCCAAGGCCAGCCGATCCCCTGCGCCACCCCAAAAGGCCGCTACTAAGCGTCCCTGACACCCCCGCGAATCGCTGATTGACGGCTGCACCTGCCTGGTGCGGCCTGGTCATCGGCTGCCTTGAATCTCCCTGATTGCCGTGCCGGCGCCCGCTGGCGGTATGCGGCTGCGCGTAAGTCAGGGGTTGTGCCAGAGGCCATTGGAATGGCCATGAAACGTGAGAGAAGGAGTAACAGGGTGAACAAGACACAAGTGAAAGCGGCCTTGCCGCGTGAATTACTGGCGTCAGTAGTCGTGTTTCTGGTCGCCCTGCCCTTGTGCATGGGCATCGCCATCGCCTCGGGCATGCCACCGGCCAAGGGCCTGATCACCGGGATCATCGGCGGTATCGTCGTTGGCTGGCTGGCCGGCTCGCCGTTGCAGGTCAGCGGTCCGGCCGCCGGCCTGGCGGTGCTGGTGTTCGAACTGGTGCGCCAGCATGGCGTGGCGATGCTCGGCCCGATCCTGCTGTTGGCCGGCCTGCTGCAACTGCTCGCCGGCCGTTTGCGCCTGGGCTGCTGGTTCCGGGTCACGGCGCCGGCGGTGGTGTACGGCATGCTCGCGGGTATCGGCGTGCTGATTGTCTTGTCCCAGGTGCATGTGATGTTCGACAGCGCCCCGCAACCTTCGGGCCTGGCCAACCTACTGGGCTTTCCGGCGACCCTGGCCCAGGCATTGCCGCTGGAAAGCCCGGGCAATGGTTGGCAAGCCGGTGCGCTCGGGCTGGGTACCATCGCCATCATGTGGGGGTGGGAGCGCTTGCGCCCGCAGTCGCTGCGCTTCGTGCCTGGGGCTTTGCTAGGCGTGGCCTTGATGACCGCGATCAGCATCTGGCTGGCATTGCCGGTGAACCGCGTCGAAGTGCCGGCTAACCTCAGCGAAGCCATCGACTGGCTGAGCCCGGCCGACCTGCTCCACCTGGCCGACCCCAACCTGCTGGTCGCCGCCTTTGCCCTGGCCTTTATCGCCAGCGCCGAAACCCTGCTATCTGCCGCCGCTGTCGATCGCATGCACAACGGCCAGCGCTCGGACTTTGACCGCGAACTGTCGGCCCAGGGCCTGGGCAATATGCTCTGTGGCCTTCTGGGGGCACTGCCAATGACCGGGGTTATCGTGCGCAGCTCGGCCAACGTCCAGGCCGGGGCGCAAACGCGCCTGTCGGCGATCCTGCATGGGGTCTGGTTATTGGCTTTCGTGGTGGTGCTCAGCAGCGTGCTGCAGCAGATTCCGGTGGCGAGCCTGGCAGGCGTACTGGTCTACACCGGGATCAAGCTGGTCGATTTCAAGGCCTTTCGCGGGCTGGGGCGCTATGGCCGGATGCCGATGTTCACCTATGCGGCGACGGCGTTGGCGATCATCTTCACCGACCTGCTGACCGGCGTACTGCTCGGTTTTGCCCTGACCCTGCTGAAGCTTGCGCTCAAGGCCGCACGCCTGAAAATCAGCGTGGTCAGCCTTGAGCAACCGGGCCATATGCAACTGCGCCTGAGCGGTGCGGCGACCTTTCTCAAGGTGCCGGCACTGGCCCAGGTGCTGGAAGGCATTCCGCCCGGGACCACCCTGCACGTGCCGTTGGCCAACCTCAGCTACATCGACCACTCCTGCCTGGAGCTGCTCGAGGACTGGGGCCGGGCCAATGCCGGCAAGGGCTCGCGGCTGCTGATCGAGCAGCGGCGGCTCAAGCGCCGGGTCGAAGGGCGGGTGCGGACAACCGCCGGGTTGGGGGCTTGAACCGAATCAGCCTCAAGCCGACTGATCCAGCTCCAGGCCCACACCCAGCTGACGCGACAGGCACGGCCAGCGCTTCCAGGCTTCGCCGGTGTTCGGGCTGCTGAGCTTGTCGCGGTACTGCTCGACCGACTCCAGAGCAAAGCTTTCTTCGTTGAGCATCTCGTCCACCGAGTGGTGCACCACTTCATCCAGCTGATTGGCAAACTGCTCGCCGATCAGTTGGTGGGCGATCAGGTTGGCCACAGTGGTGTCGAGCGGGATCAGCGGCTGGTTGAAGTGCTTGATGTACAAGTCGTTAACTTCTTCCACCAGGCGATGGGCCAGGTAGGCCTCATCCAGCAGGCAGCCCAGGCCGAGGTGGGTATCGGTGATGGCGGGCGGTTGCAGGAAGTACTGCTCGGCGATTTTCAGCACCGGTTTGATCTGCGACTCGATGCCGGCTTCGCGGGCAACCTCGTTGGCCGCCTCCAGCAGTTCCGGTACCTGATCGATATAGGCGTCGACGAAGCGCACCAGGGCGCCTTGGGCATCGGCCTCTGGCAGATGGATCGAAGGGTGCAGGTGGGGCAGCTGGTTTTCCAGTTGAGTTTTCAGTTGGCCGGTTTCGGTCTCATGTTGACGGGCACGGGTAATCTGCTCGCGCAAAGCGGCGATGTTCATGACAACTCCAGGGTAAAGGCGTGACAAACGGAAGACATAAGGTAGCTCGGTTCTGAAAATGCCTAAGACGCATTTGGCATAACCATTAACAACTTAATATTCGCCAATTATATCTAAATGCCATCATTGTGCCTCAAGCCAGGTAATTAGCGGCTTTGCGCGCAAACGTTCAACTTCTGCCGATGTTTTCCCTGTGCGCATTGCGGCGCCGGGGTCGCTGTCTATACTCCGGTTTGAAAGTGATTCGCTGATGAGGCCCGACTGCAGTTCGCAGGGGCTCGGTCGTCGAAGTTCGCAGTCTTGGCCGCCGTACCCTTAGCCGTAGGTCCACGCCTCCGGGATAACAAGAACGATAAGGGGAACCCGCAATGATGCGACATCCACATGTCTGGATGGGCCTCCTGTTGTGGTCGGTATTCGGTCAGGCGCACGCCGCCTGGACCGTGAACATGGCGCCAGGGGCGACTGAAGTCAGCAACGCAGTGTTCGACCTGCACATGACCATTTTCTGGATTTGCGTGATCATCGGCCTGGTGGTCTTTGGCGCAATGTTCTGGTCGATGATCATCCACCGTCGTTCCACCGGCCAGCAGCCCGCGCATTTTCACGAGCACACCTGGGTCGAGATCATGTGGACGGTGGTGCCGTTCCTGATCCTGGTGGCCATGGCCATTCCGGCGACCAAGACCCTGATCGATATCTACGATGCCAGCGAGTCGGACGTCGATATCCAGGTCACCGGCTACCAGTGGAAATGGCATTACAAATACCTGGGCCAGGATGTCGAGTTCTTCAGCAACCTGGCCACCCCCGCCGATCAAATCCACAACAAAGCGCCCAAGGACGAGCACTACCTGCTCGAAGTCGACCAGCCGCTGGTGCTGCCGGTGGGTGCCAAGGTGCGCTTCCTGGTCACCGCCGCCGACGTTATCCATTCCTGGTGGGTGCCGGCCTTTGCGGTCAAGCGCGATGCCATTCCAGGCTTCGTCAACGAAGCCTGGACCCGGGTCGAGAAGCCCGGCATCTACCGCGGCCAGTGCACCGAGCTGTGCGGCAAGGACCACGGCTTCATGCCGGTGGTGGTCGAGGTCAAGTCCAAGGCCGACTACGACACCTGGCTCGGCGAGCGCAAGGCCGAGGCGGCCAAGCTCAAGGAGCTGACCAGCAAGGAATGGACCCTGCAAGAGCTGGTCGAGCGCGGCGACAAGGTTTACCACACCACCTGCGTGGCCTGTCACCAGGCCGAAGGTCAGGGCCTGCCGCCGATGTTCCCGGCGCTCAAGGGCTCGAAAATTGCCACCGGACCCAAGGAAGATCACCTGAGCCTGGTCTTCCACGGCAAGCCGGGCACGGCCATGGCCGCCTTCGGCAAGCAGCTCTCGGAAGTCGATATCGCCGCCGTAGTGACCTACGAACGCAACGCCTGGGGCAACAACAAGGGCGATATGGTCACGCCAAAAGACGTGCTGGCGATCAAACAGGCAGAAAGCAAATGAGCCGGGTTGATGCCTATCCGCGCCCCCGCCACCGGACTGCAGGAGACAGGACATGAGCGCAGTGATCGACGACCACAGCCACGGTCATGAGCACGCCCACGGACCGGCCAAGGGCCTGATGCGCTGGGTGCTGACGACCAACCACAAAGACATCGGCACCATGTACCTGTGGTTCAGTTTCATGATGTTCCTGCTCGGCGGCTCGTTCGCCATGGTCATCCGCGCCGAGCTGTTCCAGCCCGGGCTGCAGATCGTCCAGCCGGAGTTCTTCAACCAGATGACCACCATGCACGGCCTGGTGATGGTCTTCGGTGCGGTGATGCCGGCTTTCGTCGGCCTCGCCAACTGGATGATCCCGCTGATGATCGGCGCGCCGGACATGGCCCTGCCACGCATGAACAACTTCAGCTTCTGGCTGTTGCCGGCCGCGTTCCTGCTGCTGGTCTCGACCCTGTTCATGCCCGGTGGCGGACCGAACTTCGGCTGGACCTTCTACGCCCCGCTCTCAACCACCTACGCGCCGGAAAGCGTGACCTTCTTCATCTTCGCCATCCACCTGATGGGCATCAGCTCGATCATGGGCGCGATCAACGTCATCGCCACCATCCTCAACCTGCGTGCCCCGGGCATGACCCTGATGAAGATGCCGCTGTTCGTCTGGACCTGGCTGATCACCGCCTTCCTGCTGATCGCGGTGATGCCGGTGCTGGCGGGGGTGGTGACCATGATGCTGATGGACATCCACTTTGGCACCAGCTTCTTCAGCGCTGCCGGCGGTGGTGACCCGGTATTGTTCCAGCATGTGTTCTGGTTCTTCGGCCACCCCGAGGTGTACATCATGATCCTGCCGGCCTTCGGCGCGGTCAGCTCGATCATCCCGGCGTTCTCGCGCAAGCCGCTGTTCGGCTACACCTCGATGGTCTATGCCACCGGCGCGATTGCCTTCCTGTCGTTTATCGTCTGGGCCCACCACATGTTCGTGGTCGGCATTCCGGTGGTCGGCGAGCTGTTCTTCATGTACGCGACCATGCTGATCGCGGTGCCCACCGGGGTGAAGGTGTTCAACTGGGTGAGCACCATGTGGGAAGGCTCGCTGACCTTCGAGACCCCGATGCTGTTCGCCATCGCCTTCGTCATTCTCTTCACCATCGGCGGCTTCTCCGGATTGATGCTGGCGATTGCTCCGGCGGACTTCCAGTACCACGACACCTACTTCGTGGTGGCTCACTTCCACTACGTGCTGGTGCCCGGGGCGATCTTCGGCATCTTCGCCTCGGCCTACTACTGGCTGCCGAAGTGGACCGGGCACATGTACGACGAAACCCTGGGCAAGCTGCACTTCTGGTTGTCGTTCATCGGCATGAACATGGCCTTCTTCCCCATGCACTTCGTCGGCCTGGCCGGCATGCCGCGCAGGATCCCCGACTACAACCTGCAGTTCGCCGACTTCAACATGATCTCCTCGATTGGCGCCTTCACCTTCGGCGCCACGCAGATCTTCTTCCTGTTCATCGTCATCAAGTGCATTCGCGGCGGCGCTCCGGCGCCGGCCAAACCCTGGGATGGCGCCGAAGGGCTGGAATGGTCGGTGCCGTCACCGGCGCCTTACCACACCTTCCAGACTCCACCGGAAGTGAAATGAACCGCTTCGGCCTGAGGATGCAGCCATGAGTGAAGGGACCTCGCTCAAGCGCCTGGTGTGGCGGCTGATGCTGCTGACCGTGGTGATGTTCGCCTTCGGTTTTGCCCTGGTGCCGATCTACGACGTGATGTGCAAGGCGTTCGGCATCAACGGCAAGACCGGCGGCCAGTACGAAGGCACCCAGGTCAGCGACCTGAACCGCACGGTGAAGGTGCAGTTCATGTCGACCAACGCCAGCGACATGGTCTGGGACTTCTATTCCACCGCCGACCAGATCGACGTCAACCCGGGGGCGGTCAACCAGATGGTGTTCATCGCTCGCAACCCGACCGACAAACCCATGAGCGCCCAGGCCATCCCCAGCATTACCCCGGCCGAGGCGGCGGCGTATTTCCACAAGACCGAATGCTTCTGCTTTACCCAGCAGGTGCTGCAGCCGGGGGAGCGCATCGAAATGCCGGTGCGTTTCATCGTCGACCGCGACCTGCCCAAGGATGTGAAACACCTGACGCTGGCTTACACGCTGTTCGATATCACCGCTCGCCACCCGCCGGTCGCACACCTGGCGGACCCGGTTGCACAGGGCGCCCGATAAGGAGAACACCACGATGGCTTCCCATGAGCACTATTACGTACCGGCGCAAAGCAAGTGGCCGATCATTGCCACGGTCGGCATGTTCATCACTGTGTTCGGCCTCGGCACCTGGTTCAACGACCTCAAGGCCGGGCGGCCGGAGTCCCACGGGCCGTGGATCTTTTTCTTCGGCGCCCTGTGCCTGGCCTACATGTTGTTCGGCTGGTTCGGCGCGGTGGTCAAGGAAAGCCGCGCCGGGCTCTACAGCCCGCAGCTGGACCGCTCGTTCCGCTGGGGCATGTCGTGGTTCATCTTTTCCGAGGTGATGTTTTTCATCGCCTTCTTTGGCGCGCTGTTCTACGTGCGCAACCTGGCCGGGCCCTGGCTTGGGGGCGATGGCGCCAAGGGCGTGGCGCACATGCTGTGGCCGAACTTCGAGTTCTCCTGGCCGCTACTGCACACGCCAGACCCGAAACTGTTTCCGCCGCCCAAAGACATCATCGACCCCTGGCACTTGCCGCTGATCAACACCATTTTGCTGGTCAGCTCCAGTGTCACCATCACCATCGCCCACCATGCCTTGCGCAAGAACCATCGCGGGCCACTGAAGGCCTGGCTGGCGCTGACCATCCTCCTTGGCTTGTCGTTCCTGGTGCTGCAGGCCTACGAGTATCACGAAGCCTATACCGAACTGGGGCTGACCCTGGGTTCGGGTATCTATGGCGCAACCTTCTTCATGCTCACCGGGTTCCACGGGGCCCACGTGACCATGGGCACCCTGATTCTGATCGTGATGCTGGTGCGCATCCTGCGCGGGCATTTCAACGCCGACAAACACTTCGGTTTCGAGGCGGCCAGCTGGTACTGGCACTTCGTCGATGTGGTCTGGGTGGGGCTGTTTATCTTCGTTTACGTGCTGTAGCCGGGTTCAGAACGGCGCGTGGGAAACCAACTGGCCGCTGTAGAAACCCCAGGTCACCAGGGCCAGGGTCAAGGCGGCCAGGGTGACACGAATAGTCAGGGCTTTGAGCAGGCGAGTCGACTGTCCGTCGTCCTTGACCAGAAAGAACAGGCCGCTGAACAGGCTGGCGATGGTCGCCAACAGCATCAGGACAATCGCGGCTTTGAGCATGGCGAAACTCCGGGGGGATGCAGTGATGAGTATAAGTATAGCGACTGACCTTTCGAGGGCCCGGTGAAGCGCTTTCGCCCCGGCATCGTGCCGACCCTGGTGGTGCTCCTGCTGCTGCCGGGGTTGATCGCACTGGGCTGCTGGCAGCTGGCACGCGCCGAACAGAAGCGCCAGTTGCTGCAGGTGTATGCCGAACGCAGTGCCGGCGACACGGTGGGCAGTACGCAGTTGCTGCAGATCGCCGATCCGGCCTATCGCCGGGTGCACCTTTACGGCCAGTTCGATAGCCAGCACAGCTTGTTACTGGATAACCGCATGCGCGATGGCCAGGTCGGCGTCGAGCTGCTGCAACCCTTTCTCGACCAGGCCAGCGGCCTGTGGCTGTTGATCAATCGCGGCTGGCTGCCGTGGCCGGACCGGCGCATCCCGGTGCAGTTCAGCACACCGGAGCAAGCCTTGAGCTTGGACGCCTCGGTGTATGTCGCTCCGGGCACCACCTTCCAGCTGCATGCCGACCCGCAAGGCGGCAGCTGGCCGCGGCTGATCACGGCGATTGACGCCGGTGCACTGTGGCCGCAACTGGGCCGCGAAGGTTTTGCCCATGAGTTACGCCTGGAACCAGGCCCGGCCAGCTACCGGCTGGACTGGCCGGTGGTCGCCTTGGGCCCGGAAAAACACCTGGGTTACGCCGTGCAGTGGTTTGCCCTGGCGTTGGCCCTGGTGCTGCTCTACCTCTACTTCGGCTGGCATAACAACAAGGAGAAACAGCATGGGAGCCGCCACAAGTCCACTCAACATGTCTGAGGGCAGGCAACCGCGCAATCGTGCGCGTGGGCGCCTGCAACTGCTGCTGATCCTGCTGGTGGTCCTCGGCCCGATGATTCTCGCCACCAGCATGTACAAACTCAAATTCTGGGTGCCCGACAGCCGCAGCTACCACGGCGAAATGATTGGCAACGGCCAGACCCTCGCCGACCTCGGCGTCAGCGCTGAGGAAGGACGCTGGCAACTGCTGGTGAGCACGCCCAAAGAGTGCGGGCTGGACTGCCAACAGTTGGTGTACCTGGCCCGGCAGATCCAGATCGGCCTGGGCCGCGATGCCAGCCGTGCCAGCCATGCCCTGGCCACCGCCCAGCCACTGACGGCGGACTACCAGGCCAAGCTCGAGCGCGAGTACCCGCAACTGCAACGCTACCCCCTGGACCTGTCGCGCTATGGCGCGCTCAGCCAGGGCAAACAGGATGCCCAGCTGTGGATCGTCGACCCGCACGGCAACCTGGTGCTGCGCTACGACGCCAGGGTCAAGGGCAAGGACTTGCTCAATGACCTGCGCCACCTGCTGAAGCTGTCCAATATCGGGTAGGACATTGCCATGGCCAGACCTGGATTTCGCCTCGCTGTCTTCGCCACCCTGCTGGCACTGGTTGTCGTGTTGCTCGGTGCCTACACCCGTCTGACCCATGCCGGCCTGGGCTGCCCTGACTGGCCCGGCTGCTACGGCTTTATCAGCGTGCCCAAGACTGAAGCACAGCTGGCCCACGCCGAGCTGCACTTTCCCGACACTCCGGTGGAAGCGCACAAAGGCCGCAACGAAATGGTCCATCGCTACTTTGCTGGCACCCTGGCCCTGGTGATCACCCTGCTCGCCCTGCAGGCCTGGCGCCGCCATGGCCGCGACGGCCAGCCCTATCGCCTGCCGCTGTTGTTGCTTGGCGTGGTGTTCGCCCAGGCGGCTTTCGGCATGTGGACGGTGACGCTCAAGCTGTGGCCGCAGGTGGTCACGGCACATCTATTGGGCGGTTTTGCCACCTTGAGCCTGTTGTTTTTGCTCAGCCTGCGCCTGTCACGGGCCTTTGCGCCGTTGCCCAAGCTGCCTTTGAGCGTGCGCCGGGTGGCGGCGCTGGGCTTGCTGGTGGTGATCGGCCAGATCGCCCTGGGCGGTTGGGTCAGCGCCAACTACGCGGCAGTGGCCTGCATCGACCTGCCGACCTGCCATGGCCAGTGGTGGCCGCAGGCAGACTTCGCCAACGGCTTCCACCTGACCCAGCATATCGGCCCCAATTACCTCGGTGGCCAGCTCGACAGTGACGCGCGCACGGCGATCCATATGAGTCACCGCCTGGGCGCTTTGCTGGTGACGGCGGTCATGCTGGTCTTGAGCTGGAAGCTGCACCGTCATGGTTTGAGCCGGCTGGCCGGGTTGGTATTGGCGGCGCTGGCGCTGCAGGTGAGCCTGGGCATCAGCAACGTGTTGTTCCATCTGCCGCTGGCCGTGGCCGTGGCCCATAACGCCGGTGGCGCGCTGCTGTTGCTGAGCATGGTGCTGGTCAATTACCGCATTCGCCTGGTTGCCCAGGCCAAGGTCCGCCGGGTCAGCCAGGGCTGGCGCCTGACCCCGCTGGCGAGCGGCGGAGTCGTTCATTATCTGGGAGATAATTCATGGCGACGCTTCTGAGCGAGCGCAGGCTGCAGGCAGGCTGGCGCGATTACCTCGAGCTGACCAAACCCAAGGTGGTGGTGCTGATGCTGATCACCTCGCTGGTCGGCATGTTCCTCGCCACCCGTGCCGGGGTGCCGTGGACCATCCTGCTGTTCGGCAACCTGGGCATTGCCTGTTGCGCCGGTGGTGCGGCAGTGGTCAACCATGTGGTCGACCGGCGCATCGATGCCTTGATGGCGCGTACCCATAAACGCCCGATTGCCGAGGGCCGCGTGGCACCGGCGGCGGCGCTGACCTTCGCCCTGCTGCTGGCGACCCTGGGCATGGCATTGCTGCTGGTGTTCACCAACGCCCTGACCGCCTGGCTGACCCTGGCCTCGCTGCTCGGCTACGCGGTGATCTACACCGGCTTTCTCAAGCGCGCCACGCCGCAGAACATCGTTATCGGCGGCCTGGCCGGCGCTGCGCCGCCGTTGCTGGGCTGGGTGGCGATCAGCGGGCACATCAGCGCCGAGCCATTGCTGCTGGTGCTGATCATCTTCGCCTGGACCCCGCCGCACTTCTGGGCCCTGGCCATTCACCGCAAGCAAGAGTACGCCAAGGCTGATATTCCGATGCTGCCGGTGACCCACGGCGAGCACTACACCAAGGTGCATATCCTCCTGTACACCCTGGTGTTGCTGGCGGTCAGCCTGTTGCCCTACGCCATCCACATGAGCGGGCCGTTGTACCTGGCCTGTGCCCTGGCCCTGGGCGGGCGCTTCCTGCAGTGGGCCTGGGTGTTGTACCGTGGCAGTCGGCCGCACGCGGCGATCAAGACCTTCAAGTACTCTATCTGGTACCTGTTGCTGCTGTTCATCGCGCTGCTTGTTGACCACTACCTACTGTTGAACCTATGACTCGAACCCAGAAAACCGTCTTTATTCTCGTTGCCCTGGTCGCCGTGATCCTCGGGCTTACCGTCAACAAGGTGCTCAATGGCCGCAGCGAAGGCAACCCGACCGAGCTGATCGATGCCGGCATCATCCTGCTGCCGCAGAGCCGCACCGTGCCTGCCGTGCAAATGACCGACGAACAGGGCCAGCCTGTGGTGATGGACGAGCTCAAGGGCAAGTGGTCGCTGCTGTTCTTCGGCTACACCTTCTGCCCGGACATCTGCCCGACCACCCTCGCCCAGCTGCGCCAGGTGAAAAGCGAGCTGCCCAAGGAAGCGGTAGACCGTTTGCAGGTGGTGTTGGTCAGCGTCGACCCGAACCGCGACACCCCGGCACAGCTGAAGCAGTACCTGGGTTATTTCGACAAGGATTTTCGCGGGGTGACCGGCTCGCTGGAAAACATCCAGAAGCTGGCCAATGCGGTGAGCATTCCGTTCATTCCGGCCGATACCAGCAAGCCGAACTACACGGTCGATCACAGCGGCAACCTGGCGCTGCTGGGGCCGGACGGCAAGCAGCGCGGGTTTATCCGCGCGCCGTTCAACAACCAGAAGCTGGTTGCGCAGTTGCCTGGGCTGGTTAAGCGCGACTAAAAGCATCGCGGGTCAAGCCCGCTCCCACAGAGATCACCTGACCTGTGAGAGTTGGCTTGACCCGCGATAGGTGTTTGAATCAGAACGCCGGCTTGACCGCGCCCTTGTACTTCTCTTCGATGAACTTCTTCACCTCAGGCGAGTGCAGCGCAGCCGCCAGCTTCTTCATGTCTTCCGAGTCCTTGTTGTCCGGGCGGGCAACAAGGATGTTCACGTAAGGCGAATCGCTGCCTTCGATGACCAGTGCGTCCTTCTCAGGGTTGAGCTTGGCTTCCAGCGCGTAGTTGGTGTTGATCAGCGCCAGGTCGACCTGGGTCAGTACCCGCGGGATGGTTGCCGCTTCCAGTTCACGGAACTTCAGGTTCTTAGGGTTCTCAACGATGTCTTTGACGCTCGAGAGGATGTTGCTGTTGTCTTTGAGCTTGATCACACCGGCCTTGTCCAGCAGCAGCAAGGCGCGACCGCCGTTGGTGGCGTCGTTGGGGATGACCACGGTAGCGGTCGACGGCAGCTCGTCGAGCTTCTTGTACTTGCTCGAGTAGGCGCCCAGTGGCTCCAGGTGCACGCCGGCAACGCTGACCAGATGGGTGCCCTTGGCCTTGTTGAACTCATCCAGGTACGGCTGGTGCTGGAAGAAGTTGGCGTCCAGGCGCTTCTCGGCCACTTGCACGTTCGGCTGGATGTAGTCGGTGAACACCTTCACCTTCAAGTCCACGCCTTCTTTGGCCAGGGCCGGTTTGACGAACTCGAGGATCTCGGCGTGCGGCACCGGGGTGGCGGCGACGGTCAGGGTCTCGGCCTGGGCCGAGAAGGCCGCGACGGCGGCGACAACAGCAAGCAGCTTTTTCATCAAATCACTCCTTGTGAGGGCCAGTCCGGCCCCCGGTGCGTCGGCAGTGCCGACCCATGGGGTTACTTACGGGAAAAATGCACAACCAGTTTGTCGCCCACGCTCTGCAGGACTTGAACCAGTACCAGCAGCAGGACCACGGTGACCACCATCACGTCGGTCTGGAAACGTTGGTAACCGAAGCGGATCGCCAGGTCACCGAGGCCGCCAGCGCCCACCACACCGGCCATCGCGGTGTACGACACCAGGGTAATGGCCGTGACGGTAATGGCCGCGAAGATGCCCGGACGGGCCTCGGGCAGCAAGGCATTGGTGATGATCTGGCGAGTGGTGGCGCCCATCGACTGGGTGGCTTCGATGATGCCGCGGTCGACTTCACGCAGCGCGGTTTCCACCAGGCGCGCGAAGAACGGCGTGGCTCCGACCACCAGGGGCGGGATGGCCCCGGCGACGCCCAGCGAGGTGCCGGTGATCAGCACGGTGAACGGAATCATCACGATCAGCAGGATGATGAACGGCAGCGAGCGCAGGACGTTTACCACCAGCGACAGCAGCGCGTACACGCCCTTCTGCTCGAACAGCTGGCGCGGGCCGCAAAGAAACAGCAACACGCCCAGCGGCAGGCCGAGCAGCACGGTGAAGAACAGCGAGCCGAACAGCATGATCATGGTGTCGATGGTAGCCAGCCAGATTTCGGCCCAGTCGACATTGGCAAAGAAACTCAAGGCGTCCATCAACGCAGTACCTCCATATGAACATCAGCCGCAGTGAAGCGGGCGAACGCCGCTTCCATGTCGCCGCCAGTGACGGCCAGGGTCAGCTGCCCATACGGGGTGTCCTTGATGCGATCGATGCGGCCAGCGAGGATGCTGTAGTCCACACCGGTTTCCCGGGCGACGGTGCCCAGCAGCGGCGCGTAGGTCGAATCGCCCTGGAAGGTCAGGCGCACGATGCGTCCTGGCACATGGGCGAAGTCGTCGCGCTGTTCGTTTTCGTCGATCTGCTCGTCTTCCTGGACGAAGCGCTTGGTGGTCGGGTGCTGCGGGTGCAGGAACACATCGGCCACCGGGCCGTGCTCGACAATCTGCCCGGCATCCATCACCGCCACGCGGTCGCAGACCCGGCGGATCACGTCCATTTCGTGGGTGATCAGCACGATGGTCAGCTTCAGTTCGCGGTTGATCTCGGCCAGCAGTTGCAACACCGAGGCGGTGGTCTGCGGGTCGAGGGCGCTGGTGGCTTCGTCACACAGCAGGATCTTCGGCTTGGTGGCCAGGGCGCGGGCGATGCCGACGCGCTGCTTCTGGCCGCCGGAAAGCTGTGCCGGGTATTTTTTCGCGTGATCGGCCAGGCCGACGCGGGCCAGCAACTCGTTGACGCGGGTGTCGATTTCCTTGCGTGACAGCTCGCCGGCCAGGGTCAGCGGCAAGGCTACGTTATCGGCAACGGTCTTGGAGGCCAGCAGGTTGAAGTGCTGGAAGATCATCCCGACTTGCTGGCGGAATCGACGAAGATCGTTGGCGTTGAACCCAGTGACGTCTTCGCCGTCGACGATGATCTTGCCGCCGCTTGGCGCTTCAAGGCGGTTGATCAGGCGCAGCAGGGTACTTTTACCGGCGCCGGAATGGCCGATCAGCCCGAACACCTGGCCGTCTTCGACGCTCAGGTTGGTCGGGTGCAGTGCGGGGATATCCCTACCGGCTACGCGGTAGGTTTTATGAACATTTTGAAACTCGATCACGTAGCGAACCTTGTGGGGCGCATGGGAATGGGGTCAGCGGTTAGCCGGGCGCGCATTTTAGCCTGTTCGTATAGAGGTTCTTAGCATTTATTTCGCAATTGACCAATGCTACTGGAATAACGCGATCAGTGGTCAATCCGAAGGAACGCCTGCAGGGGCCATCAGTCACTACTGAATAGGGCCCGCCGTGGGGTCGAACCGTAGGACTGATTGAGTGAGGAGAGCACACTGATGCCCAGCAAGAAGAACCCACCCAAGGAAAGCCAACTCGCCGGTACCCAGACCCCGGACCGCGCCAATACCAACGCCAAGCTGCAAAGCCTGGAAACATTTCGCCGTGACGCCACTGGCCAGGCGCTGCGCACCAACCAGGGGGTCAAGGTTGCCGACAACCAGAACACCCTGAAAGCCGGTGACCGTGGCCCGTCGCTGCTGGAAGACTTCATCATGCGTGAAAAGATCACGCATTTTGACCATGAGCGCATCCCCGAGCGCATCGTCCATGCCCGCGGTACCGGGGCCCATGGCTACTTCCAGGCCTATGAATCGCATGCCGCGCTGACCAAGGCCGGTTTTCTCCAGGACCCGGAGAAAATCACCCCGGTGTTCGTGCGCTTTTCCACCGTTCAGGGCCCGCGTGGCTCGGGTGATACCGTGCGCGATGTGCGCGGTTTTGCCGTGAAGTTCTTCACCGACGAAGGCAACTTCGACCTGGTCGGCAATAACATGCCAGTGTTTTTCATCCAGGATGCGATCAAGTTCCCCGACTTCGTCCATGCAGTAAAACCTGAGCCGCACAACGAAATGCCCACCGGCGGCTCGGCCCACGACACCTTCTGGGACTTCGTCTCGCTGGTGCCGGAGTCGGCGCACATGGTGATCTGGGCGATGTCCGACCGCGCCATTCCTAAAAGCCTGCGGACCATGCAGGGCTTCGGCGTGCATACCTTTCGCCTGATCAATGCCGAGGGCAAATCCAGCTTCGTCAAATTCCACTGGAAGCCCAAGGCCGGCGTGTGTTCGCTGTTGTGGGACGAAGCGCAGAAGCTGGCGGGCAAAGACACCGATTACCATCGCCGCGATCTGTGGGAAGCGATCGAAACCGGTAATTACCCGGAATGGGAGTT
This sequence comes from Pseudomonas sp. B21-012, assembly GCF_024749305.1. NCBI lineage: Bacteria > Pseudomonadati > Pseudomonadota > Gammaproteobacteria > Pseudomonadales > Pseudomonadaceae > Pseudomonas > Pseudomonas sp. B21-012. The sequence continues at coordinate 65,102 of NZ_CP087197.1, forward strand.
TGGCGTGCAGATCGTTGCCGAAGAGGACGAGCACAAGTTCGACTTCGACCTGCTCGACCCGACCAAGATCATCCCCGAAGAGCTGGTACCGGTGACGCCGCTGGGCAAGATGGTGCTCAACCGCAACCCGGACAATTTCTTTGCTGAAACCGAACAGGTTGCCTTCTGCCCTGGGCATATTGTCCCCGGCATCGACTTCTCCAACGACCCGCTGCTGCAGGGCCGGTTGTTTTCCTACACCGATACCCAAATCAGCCGGCTAGGCGGGCCGAACTTTCACGAGATTCCGATCAACCGTCCGCTGGCCCCTAACCACAACGGCCAGCGCGATGCGCAGCACCGCACCACGCTGGACAAGGGCCGTGCCTCTTACGAGCCCAACTCGATCGACGGCGGCTGGCCCAAGGAGACTGCGCCGGCAGCCAGCGATGGTGGTTTCGAGTCGTATCCGGAGCGCATCGAGGCGCACAAGGTGCGCCAGCGCAGCCCTTCGTTCGCCGACCATTTCTCCCAGGCGCGATTGTTCTTCCAGAGCATGAGCCCGACCGAGCAGGAGCACATCATCAGCGCCTACAGCTTCGAACTGGGCAAAGTTGAGCGGGAGTTCATCCGCGCCCGTGAGGTCAATGAAATTCTTGCCAACATCGACCTCAAGCTGGCGGCGCGAGTGGCTGCCAATCTTGGCCTGCCGGCGCCGAAGAAAGGTACGGTGGATGTGCCCCAAACCAGCCTCAAGGAGTCACCGGCGTTGAGCCAGATGAACCTGCTCGGCGAAGGCATCAAGGGCCGCAAGGTTGCAGTGCTGGTGGCTGATGGCGTGGATGGCGACAGTGTCGATAGCCTGGTCAAGGCGCTGGAAGCCGAGAGCGCGCAGATCAAGATCCTTGGCCCGAGCTCGGCGCCGGTAAAAACCGCCCAGGGCAAGGCGCTGGCCGTGGATGCCTCGATGGAAGGCATGCCGTCGGTGATCTTCGATGCGGCCTGGGTGCCGGGCGGCAAGGCTTCGCTTCAGGCCCTGGCCGGTGACGGCGTGGCGCTGCACTTTCTGCTTGAAGCCTACAAGCACCTCAAGCCGATTGGCCTGGCCAGCGAGGCGCAAGCCGTGCTCGACAAGCTGGGGCTCAAGGCCGACAGTGGTTTGCTGCTGGGCAATGATGACAAAGCCTACAAGGCCTTCATCACGGCAATCAGCAAGCATCGGGTGTGGGAGCGTGAGGCCGCGGCGAAAGCCATTCCGGCGTGATGCACAAACAGGGTGCCCATCAGGGCACCCTGTTTCGTCATGGGCGGCGTGGGATCAGCACCGCCTGGGCAGGTTGGTTGCGGTGTATCTCGTGGCTTTGCTGCAAGGCAAAATCACCGTCGAGTTTTTTAACGCGTTTGCCCAGCAAGGTTTGCAGCCAGGGTGCGTCCTGCTTGCGCGGCACCTGGAACACCACATCGCACTGGTAATTGATCACATCACTGGCGATGTCATCGAGTTGCTTGCGCATTTCGCGAATATTGGTGGTTTTCAACGCAACCACGGTGCTTGGCGCGGTCGGGTCGATCAGCTTGGCGGCAGGGCGGGCTTCGGCGGCTTTCAGGGCGGCCTCGGCTTTGTCGAGCTCGGCCTTGCGCGCCTGGGCGATAGCACCGTTGACGCCGCCCGTCAGCGCCGGCGCCTTGGGCATCAGCGCACGGGCGCGGGCCAGGGCGGTGGCCGCCGCGTTCACATCGCCCTTTTGCAGGACGATCTGGCTGCGTTGCAGATAGGCTTCGGCCAATTGACGCTGGTACTGCTCGATCCGGCTGTCATTCGGCGCCTGGCTTTGCAGGGTGGCGAGTTGATCTTCGGCAGTGGCCAGCTCGCTGCTGGCGATGCTTTGCTCCAACTGCTGCCAGGCATCAGGCTGGGCAGGCACGGCAGCGTTGTCGGCCGGGGTGCTGGAGCACGCGGCGAGGATCAGTGAAAACGCGGCAAGGAGCAGATAACGGGAGGCGAACGGCTTCATTCCTGCGACTCTCTATTTGCGCAAAAAGCGAGCAAGTCTACACCCAGTCCGCAGACTCGAAAATAACTCTTCAGGACCCCGCGCGTTTTTAAATGTCGCAGGGTGCAACCGCTTTGGCCGCACCCCACGTCTTCAGCGCCGGGGCAGTGCCAGGCTCAGCAAGAATAGCACTGCGGCGCAGACCACGATGGACGGCCCGGCCGGCGTGTCCTTGAACCACGACAACGCCAGGCCGCCGCACACCGCGGTAACCCCCAGCAGGCTGGCGCCCAGGGCCATTTGTTCCGGTGAGCGGGCGTGACGTTGCGCCGCAGCGGCGGGAATGATCAATAGCGAGGTAATCAGCAGGACGCCGACGATCTTCATCGCCACGGCAATCACCACCGCGATCAGCAGCATCAGCGCCAGGCGCAGCGCGGCGACCGGCAAGCCTTCGACCATGGCCAGTTCTTCGTGCACGGTGACTGCCAATAGCGGGCGCCACAGCACCACCAGCAACAGCAGCACCGCAGCGCTGCCGCCGAGAATCCAGGCCAGATCCCCCGGGCTGATCGCCAGCAGGTCGCCGAACAGGTAGGCCATCAGGTCGATGCGCACATCGTGCATGAAGCTCAGCACCACCAAGCCAAGTGAAAGCGTGCTCGGTGCCAGAATCCCCAGCAGAGTGTCGGAGGCCAGCGGCTGGCGTTGTTGCAAGGTCACCAGCAAGATCGCCAGCAACAGGCAGCCAACAGTCACCGCCAGCGCCGGGCTGACATCCAGCACGAAACCCAGGGCGACGCCGAGCAACGCAGCGTGGGACAGGGTGTCGCCAAAATAGGCCATGCGCCGCCAGACCACGAAGGATCCCAGAGGGCCGGCGACCAGTGCCAGGGCCAAACCTGCGAGCAGGGCGTAAAGCAGAAAATCAGCCATGCTTGCAGTGATCTCCATGAACGTGGCCGCCTTTGGCGGGGGCAACCACCGAGCCGTGCAGGTCGTGGGCGTGGTCGTGATGGTGGTGATAGATCGCCAGGCTCGGCGCGTTGCTGCCGAACAGCTCGACGAACGCCGGGTCGCCGCTGACCTGCTCGGGGTGGCCGGAGCAGCAGACATGACGGTTGAGGCAGACCACCTGGTCGGTGGTGCTCATGACCAGATGCAGGTCGTGGGAAACCATCAGCACGCCGCAGCCATGGCGGTCGCGCAGACGGGTGATCAGGCTGTACAGCTCGGACTGGCCGGCGACGTCGACGCCCTGCACCGGCTCATCGAGCACCAGCAGCTCGGGTTCGCGCAGCAGTGCGCGGGCCAGCAGCACGCGCTGCATCTCGCCGCCGGAAATCCCCTGGATCGGGCTGTCGATGACCTTTTCGGCGCCGACTTCCATGAGTGCCGACAACGCTGCGGCGCGATCAACACCGGGCACCAGGCGCAAGAAGCGCAGTACCGAAAGCGGCAAGGTGGCATCGACCTGAAGCTTTTGCGGCATGTAGCCGATGCGCAGCCGCGGCTTGCGCCAGACCGTACCGGTATGCGGCTTGAGCAGGCCGAGCACGGCGCGTACCAAGGTGGTCTTGCCGGCGCCGTTGGGGCCGATCAGGGTGACGATCTGCCCCGGTTCCACGGCCAGGTCGATGCTGTCGAGCACCGCTTGGCCGGCGAAGCTCACGCCCACCTGTTCGAGGCGAATCAGCGCATTGCTCATCAGGCGCTCCGGCAGTTGCTGCACAGGCCGACCACTTCGACCGTTTGTGCTTCGACGCTGAAGCCGACGTCTTTGGCGCTGGCGACGATGGCGTCGCTGATGCTGCGCTGCTCAAGCTCGATGGCCACGTGGCATTCGCGGCAAATCAGGAACTGGCCCTGGTGCGCGTGCTCGGGGTGGCTGCAGCCGATAAAGGCGTTGAGCGAGGCAATGCGGTGCACCAGGCTGTTTTCCAGGAGGAAATCCAGCGCGCGGTATACGGTCGGCGGCGCGGCCCGGCGACCGTCCTGCTCGCTCAGCACGGCGAGGATGTCGTAGGCGCCCAGCGGCTTGTGGCTCTGCCACACCAGCTCCAGCACGCGGCGGCGCAAAGCGGTCAGGCGCACACCCTGGCGTGCGCACAGCGCATCGGCCTCGGCCAGGGCGCTGTGTACGCAATGGGAGTGGTCGTGGGGGCGGTTGGCCAGCGGGGTTTTAGGCATGAGCGGCGACGGTTCTGATTGGAGACGTTATTATGTTACCTGTTTCAGCCCCTGTGAGTGGTCATCGTGTCCCGAATTTTTGCCCTTTTTGTCGCTTTTATCGCCACTCTGGTGATGGCCCAGGCACAGGCCGAAGTGCGTGTGCTGACCAGCATCAAGCCCCTGCAACAGATCGCTGCGGCGGTTCAGGACGGCGTCGGTACGCCTGAAGTGCTGCTGCCGCCAGGCGCCTCGCCGCACCATTACGCCCTGCGTCCTTCCGACGTACGGCGGGTGGCCGACGTCGACCTGCTGTACTGGATCGGCCCGGACATGGAGGGCTTTCTGCCGCGTGTGCTCAAAGGCCGCAGCAAGCCAAGCGTTGCCGTGCAGGAACTGCCCGGCCTGCACCTGCGCCATTTTGGCGAAGATAGCCACTCCCATGACGAAGATGGCGACGATCATGACCATGATCACCGCCCCGGCAGTCTCGATGCCCACCTCTGGCTGTCATCGGTCAACGCCCGGGTGATCGCCGCCAGGATCGCCGCAGACCTCAGCACTGCCGATCCGGCCAATGCCGCGCGCTACCAGAGCAACCTCAAGGCCTTCGGCGAGCGTCTGGATGCGCTGGACGGGCGCCTGAAAAAGCGCTTGAGCGGTGTCAGCGGCAAACCGTTCTTCGTTTTTCACGAGGCATTTGACTACTTCGAGTCGGCCTATGGTCTGAAACACACCGGGGTGTTCAGCGTGGCCGCCGAAGTGCAGCCGGGTGCCCAACACGTGGCGGCGATGCGCAAGCGCCTGCAGGAAGTGGGCAAGACCTGTGTGTTCAGCGAGCCGCCACTGCGCCCACGTTTGGCTGAGACGCTGACGGCGGGGCTGCCGGTGACCCTGGCGGAGCTGGACGCGCTGGGTGGTACGGCGCCGGCCAGTGCCCAGGGCTACGAGCAGTTGCTGGAGACGCTGGGGAATGATCTGGCGGGGTGCCTGGAGAAGTTGTGACGCCCCGATCGCAGGGGCAAGCCCGCTCCAACCTATTGTAGGAGCGGGCTTGCCCCGCGATGTTTCACAGCGCGAACGGCAACGCTATCTCTACCTGCTGGCGCGCCGCCAGGCGTACTTCGAAGTCGGCCGGGTCGTGAATCAGCACGTCCATCCCGGCAAACGATTCGGCGGCAATCAGGCGCGACAGCCAGAAGCGCACGCAGGCAATGCGCAGCATCACCGGCCACAGGTTGGCCTCGGCCGAGGTGAACGGTCGCAGCGCTGCATAAGCGCCGAGCAACGCCCGCGCCCGGGGGCCATCGATGATGCCGGCGTCGTCGCAGCACCAGTCGTTCAGGGTAATCGCCAGGTCGTAGAGCATCGGCCCCGAGCAGGCGTTGTAGAAGTCGATCAGGCCGGTCAGGTGGGTGCCTTCGAACAGCACGTTGTCGCGGAACAGGTCGGCATGCAGGTTGGCCCGCGGCAGGGCCATGATCTGCGCCTTGTGCTCGACAACTTCGTCCAGGCACGCCTGCAGCAACTGGCGTTGTTCGGCGTTCAGGCGCGGCATCAGTTCGGCGCCGGTTTCCAGCATCCAGTCCAGGCCGCGGTCGGTCTTGCGTTCCAGGACCTTGTCGCGGGTGGCCAGGTGCAGGTGCCCGAGCAGTTCGCCAACCTGTACGCAGTGCTGATTATTGGCGCTCTTGATGTGCTTGCCCGGCAGCCGTGGTTGCAGCAGCGCAGGTTTGCCGGCCAGTTCGCGCAGGGCTACGCCGTCGTTGCCACGCAAGGCGTAGGGCACCGGCAGGTCGGCCTCATGCAGTACGTCGAGCAGTTCGATGAAGAACGGCAGGTCCTGGATCGGCCCGCGTTCGACCAGCGTCAGCACGTACTCGCCCTGTTCCAGACTGACAAAGAAGTTGCTGTTCTCGGTACCGGCGGCAATGCCCTGGAAGTCCCGCAGGCGGCCCAGGCCGTACGGCGCCAGAAAGGTTTCCAGCTCAGGCCGGGTCAGGGGGGTGAAGACTGACATGATCAAAAATTGCCCATACGGGCACTTCAGCAGGGAAGTGCCAGGTTGATGTAAAGGGTACGGCCTACTTCCACTCGAAGATTTTCCACGACGGGATCAGCATGTCCGGCTGGTCGGAGCGGACGAAATTGCCGTCCGAGCCATCGGCACGTACCAGGAAATAAGGTTTGCCGCCTTTGGGCGTCACCTTGATTGCATACAGGAAGCCATTTTGCCGGTATTCCTGGATGGTTTTGTCGCCTTCCGTGCGAATGGTTACCTCTGGATCAGCCGATGGCGCGTCATCCGCTGCCACGGCGACGACCGGAGTGACTGCCAACAGGCTGAGCAGCAACAGGCGATTTAGTGTACGCATGATAACCTTGTCCCTTTGTCGTCAATGTTCCGGACATTCTAGCGCCGGGCCCGTCGAAAAGGTTGATTCTGCACATGAGCCAAGCTCCCCTCGTCCTGGTGGACGGTTCCTCGTACCTGTACCGCGCCTTTCACGCGCTGCCACCACTGACTACCTCCAAGGGCCTGCCGACCGGCGCGGTCAAGGGCGTGCTGAACATGCTCAAGAGCCTGCGCAAGCAGTATCCGGACAGCCTGTTCGCGGTGGTCTTCGACGCCAAGGGCGGCACTTTCCGCGACGAAATGTTCGCCGAATACAAAGCCAACCGGCCGAGCATGCCCGACGACCTGCGCGTGCAGATTGAGCCGCTGCACGCCAGCGTACGCGCCCTGGGCTATCCGCTGCTGTGCGTCGAAGGCGTAGAAGCCGACGACGTGATCGGCACCCTGGCGCGCAGCAGCGCCGCGGCCGGGCGCCCGGTGATCATCTCCACCGGCGACAAGGACATGGCCCAGCTGGTCGACGGCCACATTACGCTGGTCAACACCATGACCGGTACCGTGCTCGACGTCGCTGGCGTGCACGAGAAATTCGGCGTCGGTCCTGAACACATCATCGACTTCCTCGCCCTGATGGGCGACAAGGTCGACAACATCCCAGGCGTACCCGGCGTGGGTGAAAAGACCGCGGTGGGCCTGCTGACCGGTATCGGTGGCGGCCTGAGCGACCTGTACCAGAACCTCGACAAGGTGCCGACCCTGGCCATTCGCGGCGCCAAGACCCTGCCGGCCAAGCTGGAAGAACACCGCGACGCGGCGTTCCTGTCCTACGAGCTGGCCACCATCAAGATCGACGTGCCACTGGACGTCGAAGTCGATGCGCTGGTGTGCGGCGAGCCTGATCGTGACGCGCTACTGGCGCTGTACACCGAGATGGAGTTCAAGAGCTGGGTCGACGAAGTCCAGCGCGACGCCAAGCGCGCCGGCCAGGAAGTGGTGGTCGAAGCGCCGCAGGAAGTGGTCGAGGCCCAGTACGAAACCATCCTCGACCAGGCCCGTTTCGATGCCTGGCTGGAGAAGCTGCGCCAGGCGCCGCTGTTTGCCTTCGACACCGAAACCACCGGCCTCGATGCCCAGCAGGCGCAACTGGTCGGTGTGTCGTTCGCGGTCCAGGCCCATGAAGGCGCTTATGTGCCGCTGACTCACTCCTACATGGGCGTGCCCGAGCAGCTTGACCGCGACAGCGTGCTGCTGGCGCTCAAGCCGCTGCTGGAAGACCCGGCCAAGGTCAAGGTGGCGCAGAACGCCAAGTACGACATGAACATCCTGGCCAACTGCGCCATCGGTGGCGACATTGCCAATGGCATCCAGATGCAGGGCGTGGCCTACGACACCATGCTCGAGTCCTACGTGCTTGACTCCACCGCCACCCGTCACGACATGGACAGCCTGGCGCTCAAGTACCTGAACCACACCACCATCGGCTTTACCGACATCGCCGGCAAAGGTGCCAAGCAACTGACCTTCGATCAGATCAGCCTGGAACAGGCCGGCCCCTATGCCGCCGAAGACGCTGACGTCACCCTGCGCCTGCATCAGACCCTGCAGCAGAAGCTGGCGAGCATTCCAAGCCTGCAGTCGGTACTGACCGACATCGAAATGCCGCTGGTGCCGGTGCTGGCCAAGATCGAGCGCCAGGGTGCGCTGGTCGATGCCAAGCTGCTGGGCGTGCAGAGCATCGAGTTGGGCGAGAAAATGGCCGAACTGGAGCGCCAGGCCTTCGAAATCGCTGGCGAAGAATTCAACCTCGGTTCGCCCAAGCAGCTTGGTGTGATCCTCTACGACAAGCTCGGCATGCCGGTGCTCAACAAGACCGCCAAGGGCCAGGCTTCCACTGCCGAAGCGGTGCTGGCGGAACTGGCCGACATGGACTTCCCGCTGCCCAAGGTGCTGATGCAGTACCGCTCCCTGAGCAAGCTCAAGAGCACCTACACCGACCGCCTGCCGGAGCAGATCAACCCGCGCACCGGGCGTATCCACACCTCCTACCACCAGGCGGTGGCGGCCACCGGGCGCCTGTCGTCCAGCGACCCGAACCTGCAGAACATCCCGATCCGTACCGCTGAAGGCCGGCGTATTCGCCAGGCCTTCGTCGCTGCGCCGGGCTACAAACTGCTGGCGGCGGACTATTCGCAGATCGAACTGCGGATCATGGCCCACCTGGCCCAGGACGAAGGCCTGCTGCACGCGTTTCGCAACGACCTGGACGTGCACCGCGCCACCGCTGCCGAGGTTTTCGGCGTCGAGCTGGAGCAGGTCACTACTGACCAGCGCCGCAGCGCCAAGGCCATCAACTTTGGCCTGATCTACGGCATGAGCGCCTTTGGCCTGGCCAAGCAGATCGGCGTCGACCGCAAACAGTCCCAAGCCTACATCGATCGTTACTTCGCCCGTTACCCGGGCGTGCTGGCCTACATGGAGCGCACCCGCGCCCAGGCTGCCGAGCAAGGCTATGTCGAAACCCTGTTTGGCCGGCGCCTGTACCTGCCGGAGATCAACGCCAAGAACCCGGCCCTGCGCAAAGGTGCCGAGCGCACGGCGATCAACGCGCCGATGCAGGGCACGGCAGCCGACATCATCAAGCGCGCGATGGTCGCTGTGGATAACTGGCTGAGCGATTCGGGGCTGGATGCCCGGGTGATCCTCCAGGTGCACGACGAATTGGTGCTGGAGGTGCGCGAAGACCTGATCGAGCAAGTGCGCGAACAAATCCGTCCGCACATGAGCGGTGCCGCGCAGTTGGACGTTCCGCTGCTGGTTGAGGTCGGTGTGGGGTCAAATTGGGACGAAGCGCACTAAAAATGCGCTGAAATTCGGGGAAAAGCTGCGGCATATCGTCGCGGCTTTTTAGCTGGCCTGATGCCATTAGCGCCGGAAATTTCCCATCTATCGCAAATAGTTTTTAAACGTCAGGAACTAAACCGGTGAACCGCGACTCAGAGTAACTGAATGGCTGGTGAAGCCCTTCGATGCTCCTATGTTGTGTTAAGTGTTGGCAGATATCTGGACCCCGCCCTAGCGGTCCGGAACTTGGACCCCGAACTTCCCCCTCCCCATACGAAGTCCGGGGTTTTTTTTGCCCGGCGTTTGCCGGGCAGCCCTTATTCTGCGGGCTTGTCCGCCAGTTCCATCCAGCGTGCCAAAACGCCGTAAGCCTCTTCCAGGCCCTGGCGCTTGGGCGCCGAGAACAGCTGGATCGAGACGCTGTCGCCCCAGCCTTTGCGAATTTCCGCCTGCACCTTGAGCAGGGTGTTCTTGGCCGCGCCGAAGGTCAGTTTGTCGGCCTTGGTCAGCAGGATATGCATCGGCATGCCCGAAGCGCGCGACCAGTCGAGCATCATCATGTCGAAGTCGGTCATCGGATGGCGCACGTCCATCATCAAGATCAAGCCCTTCAAGGCCTCGCGGCTGCCCAGGTAGGCCTCCAGGTGGCGCTGCCAGTGCTGCTTGAGCGGGATCGGCACCTTGGCATAACCGTAGCCCGGCAAGTCGACCAAACGCCGTTCATCGTCCAGACTGAAGAAGTTCAACAGCTGGGTGCGCCCCGGGGTTTTCGAGGTGCGCGCCAGGCTGGCGTGGGTCAGGGTGTTCAGGGCACTGGACTTGCCAGCGTTGGAGCGGCCGGCAAAGGCCACTTCATAGCCCTGGTCGGGCGGACACTGGTCGACCTTGGCAGCACTGATGGCGAATTTGGCCTGTTGGCAGAGGCCGAGGATGGGGTTTTTGACTTGCATGGGATATCCGGTGTGGGCGTTGCCAGAGGCGGGCTCGGCAAGCGGTGTCGTTTCCGTTTCAGTAACGGGAGTATATAATGCCCCAGATTTTGTGTGCGCATTATCCCAGCGTAGGAGGATGTGCACGGGGGCATCGGATTCAAGCTTGCGCATTAGAACGCAGTGCAGCCCCCAACCCTGAAAGGTCGTTCGCATGACGAAATGGCTGCTTGTTGTCGGTGTCTTGATACCGTTATTCAGCGCTCAGGCTACACAGGATCCCGAGGCGTTGTACAACCGCACGTGTGCGGCTTGTCACGCCGGGCAGCTGCCACAGGCACCGAAAGCGGGTGATCGTGCGGCTTGGGAGCCAAGACTGGCGAAGGGTATGGAGATACTGGTGGTGCATGTCACCCAGGGTTTCAAGGCTATGCCAATGCGTGGATTGTGCATGGACTGCAGTGCCGAGGACTACCAGGCGATCATCCAGTGGATGAGCCGGAGTCCCGATACATAACTCTTTCACCCTTAGCCGTAGTTGGATTAGCTGATGAACAAACTACTCGTGAGTCTGCTGTTGACCTTGGGCATCACCGGTGCAGCCAATGCCGCAGAGCCTATCAAAGGGGATGCCGCTGCTGGTCAGGCCAAAACTGCTGTATGTGGCGCTTGTCACAATCCGGACGGCAATAGCCTGGCGCCGAACTTCCCGAAACTTGCAGGCCAGGGTGAGAAGTACCTGGAAAAACAATTGCACGACATCAAGTCGGGCAAGCGCACCGTGCTGGAAATGACCGGCATGCTGGCCGCCTTCAGCGACCAGGACCTGGCCGACATCGCCGCCTACTTCTCCAGCCAGAAAGGCAGCGTTGGCGCGGCTGATCCGAAGCTGGTCGAGCGCGGTCGCGCGCTGTTCAATGGCGGCGACGTCGAAAAAGGCCTGCCGGCCTGCACCGGCTGCCATTCGCCTAATGGTGCAGGCATCGCCCTGGCCGGTTTCCCGCACCTGGGTGGCCAGCACTCCAGCTACGTAGCCAAGCAGCTGACCGACTTCCGCGAAGGCAACCGCACCAACGATGGCGACGCCACGACCATGCGCACCATCGCCGCCAAGCTGAGCAACAAGGACATCGAAGCACTGTCCAGCTACATCCAGGGTCTGCATTGATCCGTGCTTTAACGCTGGGTTAATACTGCGGCGCAAAGATGAAAAGGGTGGCTTCGGCCGCCCTTTTTTGTGCCCGCTGCCGTTACACTAACGAACTCGGGCCAGCCTCGGCCTGTCCTACGACCGGTCGCGCCAAGGCGACTCAATAGACTGCTCAGGAGTAAAGCATGCGTAATCTGATTCTCGGCGCCGCGCTGGTCACCGCCAGCCTCTTCGGCATGACTGCCCAGGCCGCCGAACCGGTAGCCTTCGACCAGTATACCGAGCTGAGCAACCCGGTTCCGGTGTCGGTCCCTGGCAAAATCGAGGTGGTCGAGCTGTTCTGGTATGGCTGCCCGCACTGCTACAGCTTCGAGCCAGTGGTCAACCCGTGGGTCGAGAAGCTGCCGAAAGACGTCAACTTCAAGCGCATTCCGGCCATGTTCGGCGGCCCTTGGGATGCTCACGGGCAGATGTTCCTGACTCTCGAAGCCATGGGTGTCGAACACAAGGTTCATGCTGCCGTGTTCGAGGCGATCCAGGTTCAGCGCAAGCGCCTGACCAAGCCGGAAGAGATGGCTGACTTCCTCGAAACCCAAGGCGTTGATCGCGCCAAGTTCCTCGCCACCTTCAACTCTTTTGCCATCAAGGGCCAGGTGAGGCAGGCCAAGGACCTGGCGAAGAAGTACGGCATCACCGGCGTACCGAGCATGGTCGTCAACGGCAAGTACCGCTTTGACCTGGGCACCGCCAAAGGTCCGCAGGGCGTGCTGAATGTCGCTGACTACCTGATCGCCAAGGAGCGCGCCGCTAAGTAAGCGGCGCCAGCCATGCGCCGCTGGAGAACCGAGCGAGGCGTTGGCCTGTGTGATCCGCAGGTCAATGAACATCACCTGCAGGCTAACGGCCTGCCAGAGGACGGCCGGCTGCGGCTGCTCAGTTTCAACATCCAGGTCGGCATCAGCACCGAGCGTTACCGCCATTACCTGACCCGTGGCTGGCAGCACCTGTTGCCGCACACCGGGCGGGCCGGCAACCTGCAGAAAATCGGCGACCTGCTCGCCGACTTCGACCTGGTTGCCCTGCAGGAGGCCGATGGCGGCAGCCTGCGCTCAGGCTACGTCAACCAGGTTGAGCACCTGGCCCAGCTCGGCGCCTTCCCTTACTGGTACCAGCAGCTCAACCGCAACCTCGGGCGCCTGGCCCAGCACAGCAACGGTGTGCTCAGCCGCCTGAAGCCGCAACTGCTTGAAGACCACCCGCTACCCGGCCCGGCTGGCCGCGGGGCGATCCTGGTGCGTTTCGGCGAGGGTGAAGACGCCCTGGTGGTGGTAATGATGCACCTGGCCCTGGGTTCCAAGACCCGCGCCCGGCAGCTTGCCTACATTCGCGAACTGATCGGCGGCTACCGCCATCAGGTTTTGATGGGCGACATGAACACCCATGCCACCGACCTGCTAGAGCACTCGCCGCTGCGCGACCTGGGCCTGATCGCGCCCCAGGTTCAAGCCACCTTCCCCAGTTGGCGGCCGCAACGCTGCCTTGATCATATTCTGCTCAGCCCGAGCCTGACCCTGGAGCGGGTCGAGGTTCTGGCCCAGCCTATTTCCGATCATCTACCGGTCGCGGTTGAGATTCGTTTGCCTGATGCCCTTGCTGTGGATACGCTGCCCGCTTTGAGCTAATTGCCATTACCCTCTGCGGACCCAGGCATGACCGACGAAGCCCAGCGCTGGAAAGAAAAATACCTCAAGAGTATCGAACAGCAAGAGAAGCTGGAGCGCCGTTGGGAGGCTCGTCTCGACCTGTTGCGCCGTGGTCTGGTGCGCAGCACGCTGGCCGCCGAAGGCAGTGACCGCGCGGTGGACCAGTGCATGAAGGAAATGCGCGAGGTGATCCGCACCGACAACATGGACGCCGCCCTTGCAGGCTTGATCCCGCGCCTGGAAAAGGCCGTGCTCGATTCCGAGCAGCGCCGGGAAACCCGAATCGCCCAGGTCACCACCGCCCTCACCTCACTGGTCAGCCAACTGCAAACCCTGCCCTTGCCCAGCGACGTCAGCCGGCCGCTGAAAAAGTTCGCCAAGCAGGTCGAGGCCCGCGCCAGCCAGTCGCGCGAGATGCCCCTGCTGCTGGGAGAGTTGAGCGGCTTGCAGGGCCAGGCGCTGTCGGCGCTGGAGCGGCCTGAAGAAGCGCAACGCCCGGGTTTGTTGCAGCGCCTGTTCGGTAATCGCGACGGCGAGCCGGAAGAAGCCCTGCAACCGGCTCTCGCCGTTGCGGTACCGGCGGCTACTGAGGTCAGAGAACAGCCCGTGGCCGTGGCGCCCGAACCCGCCGCTGTCGATGTTGATGAGCTGCAGCCCTTGCCGGTTGCTGCAGAGGTCGTTGCCGAGGCGTATGAGTCTGCAGCCGTGGAGCCTCAAGCCAGCGCGCAGCCGCAGTTTGAAGGTACATCCGAGCCTGAGCCGGTTGCCGAGCTGCCAATCGAGCCAGCAGCTGAAGTTGAACTGCCAGCGCTAGCCGAGCCGGTCACACTGGACTCCGAGCAGGATGTACTGGCCTTGCTCGAGCACAGCCCGGACGAGCCGCAGGCTGACCTGGCAGAAGCAGAGCCGGTAGATGACGAAGAGGCCCAGTACGCCCTGCCCGACGGCACCGAGCCCACCTATAGCTCGGTCGCGGCGCATATCGAAGACACCCTGCTCGGCCTGCTCGACGACCTGACCCTGCCCGAACGCCACAAGGCCCAGGCGCAGTCGATGCGCGAGCGCCTGGAGCACGGCCTGAACTGGTACGAGCTGCTGCCGGTGCTGGATGACCTGGCGGTGCTGATGCTGGCAATCAACGACAGCGGCCAGCACGAGTTCGAAGCCTACCTGCAGCAACTCAACGAACGCCTGGAGTCATTCCAGAGCCACCTGCACGAAGCCAGCGCAGGCCATGCCGACAACACCTCGGCCGCCCGCGACCTCGACAGCCAGCTGCGCGAACAGGTCGATGGGCTGCAAAGCAGTGTGCAGGGCGCGGCCGACCTGGGCAGCCTCAAGCACATCCTGGAAAACCGCCTCGAAGGCTTGCTCGGCACCATGGACGAGCACCAGCAGCAGCGTGACCAGCGCGAGCAGGACATGGCCAGCCGTCTGCAAGGCCTGGCCGAGCGGGTGGCGAGCATGGAGCAGGAAGCCCTGGGCTACCGCGAGCACCTTGAAGAGCAGCGCCAGAAAGCCCTGATCGATCCACTCACCGGGCTGCCCAACCGCGCCGCCTGGTCGGAGCGGGTCGATCAGGAAGTACTGCAATGGCAGGAAAGCGGCGGCCATCTGTTGATGGCGATCCTCGACCTCGATCATTTCAAGCGTATCAACGACAGCTACGGCCACCTGGCCGGTGACAAGGTTTTGAAAATTGTCGCCAGCGTGCTGCGCAAGCGCCTGCGCAGCCAGGATTTCATCGCCCGCTTTGGTGGTGAGGAGTTTGTTTTGCTGATCCCGCAAACCTCGCTGCCAGCTGGCTGTCAGCTGGCGGAAGCTCTGCGGGCAGCCATTGAAGCCTGCCCGTTCCACTTCAAGGGCGAGCGGGTGACCATTACCCTGTCGATCGGCATCAGCGCGTTTCGCAGCGGTGAGCGCAGCGAGGTGGTGCTCAAGCGGGCAGACGAAGCGCTGTACCGGGCGAAACATCTTGGTCGAAATCGCGTCGAACAGGGCTGAGTGGCAAGGGCGAGGATACGTTAAGCTTACGCTTTGCAGACTCTCATCACAGTGCCCTCTTCATGAAAGCGTTTTTCACCGCCCTCCTGCTGCTGACGCTGGCAGGTTGCACCAGCGGTTTGCGGATCGACCGCAGCCATACTTCGGTCAACCAGGACGAACGCATCCAGTTCGTCGTCCTGCATTACACCAATGCTTCGCTGGAGCGTTCGCTGAACTTGCTCACCCACGGCGAAGTCAGCAGCCACTACCTGATCGGCGACTCGCCGGCCAATGTCTACCAGCTGGTGGACGAGAGCCGTCGTGCCTGGCACGCCGGTGACAGCCAGTGGGATGGCCGCACCTGGCTCAACTCCACCTCGATCGGCATCGAGATCGTCAACCCCGGCTATACCGACACGCCGACCGGGCGGGTCTGGCACCCCTACACCGAGGCGCAGGTCCAGGCGCTGATCGTCCTGCTCAAGGACATCGTCAAGCGCAACAACATCAAGCCGCGCTACATCATCGGCCACAGCGACATCGCCCCGCTGCGCAAGCTCGACCCGGGCCCGATGTTCCCCTGGAAGCGCCTGGCGGACGCAGGCCTTGGGGTCTGGCCGAATGCCCAGGCCGTGGCCCAGCAGCAGGCGTACTTCAGCGTCAATCCACCGAGCATCAGCTGGTATCAGCAGCAGTTGAAGCGCTTCGGCTACGCCATCGAGCAAACCGGCGAGAATGATGTCAGCACCAAGCACGTGCTGGCAGCCTTCCAGATGCGCTTTCGCCCGCAGCGTTTCGATGGCGTGCCGGATGCCCAGACGGCGGCCATGTTGCAGGTGCTCAACAGCCGTCGTTGAGCCCCCACCGCCCAACGGGCAGGCTGACTTGACTGGCAGTTGCTATACCTCTTGGTATTCAACTGGATAATTATTGATGTCAGCTGCCCTCTCGGTGTTGCGCCATTTGCTCTATCGTCCCTGGTTACTGGCCACACTCGCGGCTACGGCCAGCGCGATCCTGCTGCTCATGGCCAGCGTCGGTGTGGCCATGCACCAGATGCAGCAAAGCGAAATCGAGCAGATGAACGCCAAGGGCGAGCGCTTTCTGGTGCGCCTGGAGCAGATCTTCGGTCAGCTGCGCGAAGGCGTCGATCAATTGCAGTCGCAACCCGTGCGCGGGTGCGATGCCAGCATGCTGACGGCTTTGCAGCAGGTCGCCTTCAATTATCGCTTCGTCTACGAAGCCGCTTACGTCGATGGTAATGTTGCCTGTTCCAACCGGGTTGGCGAGCGCACCATCAACCCGCTGCGGCCTGCGGATATCCAGGGCCCGACCTATAGCTACTGGCTTAACACTACCACCGAGCCGGATGACAACCTGGCGGCGCTGATGCTGGGCCGGGGCAAGTTCCTGGTCGCCACCTCACGCGGGCACATCACCGACGTGGTTGACCTGCCGCCCGAAGGCAGCCTGCTGGTGGTGCTCGACAACGGCACACGGGCGGTACCGGTGCTGGGCCCGCCGCAGGTCTGGCCGCCGTCCGCCGATTGGCCGCCGGCCTCAAGTGGTTCGCTGCTGGAGCTCCCGGATCGGCTGATCTACCGCATGCCGACCAAGTCACCGGACTATCAACTGGTGCTGATCGCGCCCAGGGCCAGCATGCCGCTGAAGATGAACGGCATTCTCTGGCTGTTGTTCCCCGGTAGCCTGGTACTGGCCTGGTGCATTGGCTGGCTGGTGTTACAGCTGATTCGCCAACGTCGCTCGATGAGTTCGGAGCTGCAGGGCGCGCTGCGCCGGGGCGAATTGCAGGTGCTTTACCAGCCTATTTTCGAGCTCAACAGCCGCCGCTGTGTCGGAGCCGAAGCACTGGTGCGCTGGCGTCGCTCGGATGGCACGCTAACCAGCCCGGACCTGTTCATCCCGTTGGCGGAGAACACCGGGCAGATCCGCCAGATCACCGATTTCGTCCTGCAGCGGGTGCTCGAGCAACTCGGTCAGTTGCTGCGCGCCAACCGCCAGCTGTACATCTCGGTCAACCTTGCCGCTTGCGATGTGATGGTGCCGAGAATCGGCCGGGTGGCGGCACGCCTGCTGGCCATGCACCACGTGGCGGCCAGCCAGATTGCCTTCGAGGTTACCGAGCGTGGGTTGATCGATGTGGTGGTGGCCCGGGACAACCTGCAAGCCTTGCGCGCGGTCGGGCACCAGGTGTTGATCGATGATTTTGGTACTGGCTACTGCAGCCTGGCCTACCTGCAAACCTTGCCGGTCGACTGCCTGAAGATCGACAAGGCCTTTATCGATGCTCTGGGCCATGACGCAGCCAGCAGCGGCGTGGCCCCGCACATCATCCGCATGGCCCATGCCCTGCAGCTAAGGGTGATTGCCGAAGGCATCGAGTACGAAGACCAGGCCCTGCTGCTCAATAGCGAAGGGGTCAATTATGGCCAGGGCTGGTTGTTCGCCCATCCGCTCAATGCACGCCAGTTCATCGAGCTGATCACCCGCGGCCGGCGGCTCGGGCCCCGGCGCATCGACGACGAAGCCTGAGCCGCAGGCGATTCAGACTGGCAAGGCCATATAGAACTGAGTGCCTTGCCCGGGCCGCGAGTACACACCCATGCGCCCGCCGTGCAACTGGACAATCTCCTTGCACAGCGCCAGGCCCAGGCCGGCACCGCCCTTTTTGCGTCCGACCTGGACGAAAGGTTCGAAGATTCTGCCCTGCTGGCCGTAGGCAATGCCCTCGCCGTTGTCTTCGATGCTGATAATCACCCGCTCGGCGTGGCGGCGTGCATGCAAGCGGATGCGCCCGGCGGTTGGCGTATGGCGCACGGCGTTGTCGAGCAGGTTGTCCATGACCCGGTCCAATTGCGCCGGATCGGCCTGGATACGCGGTAGCGGCGCAGTCAGCTCGACCTGCAGCTCGATCTGTTTGTCGTTGGCCGCGGCGGCAAAGCGTTCGCAGGCCCGGCCGAGCAGTTCGTCGATGGCGCAGGGGGTCAGGTCGAGTTTTTGCAGGCCGCTCTGGTAACGAGAGAAGTTCAGCAGGTCGTTGATCAGCTGGTTCAGGCGCTGCATCTCTTCGCCGATGGTGTCGGACAGATCGGCTTCCCGCGAGCCGGGGGCAAACTTCAGACGTTCGCGCAGCAGGCCGAAGGCCATGTGCATGCCGGTCACTGGCGTGCGCAGTTCATGAGACGCGCGCAGGACGAACTCGCTGCGTACCCGTTCGAAGGCACGTTGCTCGGTGACATCGTGCAGTACCATCACCGCGCCGAGGATTTGCCCTTGTGGGTGGCATACCGGCGTCAGGCTGTAGGAAAGCAGCCGGGTTTCTTCATCTATTTCCAGGCTGAGGTCGTCAGGCACGCGGTCGAGGGTGCCGCCGCGCAGTACCAGGCGCAGTTGCTCGTCCAGCTCCGGGCGTTGCAGGGCATCGCCAAGGCCTGTGCCCAGACGCGTATCTTCCCAGCCCAGTTGGCGCTGGGCGACCGGGTTGAGATGCTCCAGATGACCCTGGCGATCGATGATCAGCAGGCCGTCGTCGATACTGTCGAGCACCGCCTGCAAGCGCTGCTGGCCGGCCAGCACTTCGTCGATGTTGGTTGCCTGATGCTTGCGCAAAGCCTCGGCCATCAGGCCAAAGCGGCGGGTCAGCTGGTTCAGCTCCAGGGCGTGGGACACCGGCAGGGTGACCTCGAAGTTGCCTTGGCCGATCTGGTCGGCCGCCTTGGCCAATGCTTCGATCGGCTGGCCGACCCGGCGGGCGATACCATGGGCGGTGACAAAACCGAGAATCAATACTGTCAGGCCCACCAGGCCGAGCAAACCGCCAATCAGCAGGGCGCGGTCATGGGCTTTCTGCTCGCTTTCATTAATGTGCTGCAAGGCGCGCTTGTGCGATTCGACCAGGTCGCTGCGCAACAGGTTGAAGGCATGGCCCAGGGGCTGGTCGGCGCCCAGGCTTTTCGAGGTTTCAGCGCTGTTGCGGTAAGCCTGCAAAAAGGCCTGGTAGTCGAGGTTGGCCTTGGCAAAACCCTGGTCGCCCGGGCTTTCGTCGTCATGGTTGATGCCTTCGTCCAGTAGTTGCTGGAACTGGCGTTGCAAGGTTTCGAGGGCTGGCCTGTCCGGGGCGTCATCCAGCAGCAGGGTCAACTGCTCGCCCAGGTTCTGCCGCAGCTTCAGGCCCAGGTCGAGGGTTACCGAGTTTTCCCGCACCAGCGCCTGTTGCGCGCTGGCCATCTGCAGCACGCTGACCAGGCCCAGCAGCAAGCCGAACAGGGCGACGGTGATCAGCGCCGAAATGCTGAGGAAAAGCCGCGTGCGCAGCTTCATCGCCAGTTTCATAAGTTGTACTGCTTGCGCTTGCGGTACAGGGTCGAGGCGTCGATTCCGAGGGTCTTGGCGGCCTGGTCGAGGGTTTCGCTGGTGGCCAGCACCGCACCGATATGGGCGCGTTCCAGTTCATCCAGGCTCAGCGCCGCGCCAATGCGCGGGGCATTGCTGGCCGGTTGTTCGGCCATGCCCAGGTGGCTGATTTCGACGCGCTCCTGGGCACAGATGATGCTCGCCCGCTCGACCACGTTGCGCAGTTCGCGGATGTTGCCCGGCCAGCGGTAGTTGAGCAGCGCGGCGCGGGCCTCCTCGCTGAAGGCGCGGGCCGGGCGCGAGTATTCCTTGACGAAGCGGGCAAGGAAGCGATCGGCCAGGGTGAGGATATCTTCACTGCGCTCGCGCAGGGGCGGCAGGTGCAGGGTGATGACGTTCAGGCGGTACAGCAGGTCTTCGCGAAAGCGCCCTTCGCGGACCATGTCCTCGAGGTTGAGGTTGGTCGCGGCCAGAATTCGCACGTCGGCGCGGCGGGTCACCGGGTCGCCGACGCGCTCGTATTCCTTGTCCTGGATAAAACGCAGCAGCTTGGGCTGCAGGGTCAGCGGGAAATCGCCGATTTCATCGAGGAACAAGGTCCCGCCGTCAGCCTGGTTGACCCGCCCCAGGGTGCTTTCGCTGGCACCGGTAAAGGCCCCGCGGCTGTGGCCGAACAGCTCGCTTTCCATCAGCTCGGCAGTCAGCGACGGGCAGTTGATGGTCACGCAGGCTTTGCGCGCGCGTTTGCTCCAGCCGTGAATGGCGCGGGCCAGTTCGCCTTTACCGGTACCGGACTCACCGAGAATGAGGATGTTGGCGTCGGTGGTGGCGACCTGGCGGGCGGTTTCCAGCACCACCATCATGGCCGGGCTGTGTGAGTCGAGGCCGTCCTTGGGCTTACGCACTTCGCCTTCCAGCGCTTCGAGGCGCGCCGAGAGCTGACGGACTTCCAGTTGCTTGGCGGTGGCCAGGCGCAACTGGTCCGGGCTGCAGGGCTTGACCAGGTAATCGGCGGCGCCGGCCTGGATCGCATCGACCGCTGTGTCGACCGCCGAATGCGCGGTGACGATCACCACGCGCATCCATGGCGCCTGGATACGCATCTGCGCCAAAACATCCAGGCCGTTGTCTTCGCCCAGGCGCAGGTCGAGGAAACACAAGTCGAAGACTTGCCGTTGCAGCAGGGTTTCGGCCTGCGCCGCGCTGTTGGCGGTGGCAACGCTGTAGCCTTCATCTTCAAGACAGTAACGAAAGGTTCGCAGGATGGCGGACTCATCGTCGACCAGCAGAATACGGCCTTGATGTTCCTGGGCTGACTCCATTTCCTACGCTCCTTTGAGAATGATCTAGGTTAGTGTCGGAAAAATCGGGCAAGTTGCATGGTTCATTCTGATTCATTCCGTTGCCTGCATGGTAGCCGTTCGCCCAACACTTATCTAACTCACTGAAAAATCAGCGGTTGTTTATCCGCAAGGAACTGGCACGAGTACTGCGAAGACAAAAGACTCTGAGCCCTCGGAGGTTTTCTCATGTTCGCGCCCTATCCGTTGGCAGTCGCCACTGCCCTGTTCCTGCTGCTGCCGATGGCCAGCAGCGCCGCCGAATCACCGGCTTCCAGCGTGCAGCAGGCACGCCAGGAAGGCGCCTTGCAAACGGCGCTGGCGCTTAACCGCTTGCTCAACCCATACAAGATCGAGGTCAGGGTCGAGGGCAGTACGGCGCATTTGCGCGGCGAGGTTGAAAACCAGGTCGAGCGCCAGCTGGCCGAAGCCGTTGCTCTGGCCACCCGCGGCATCGAAGGGGTGCAGAACGACCTCAAGGTCAATGCCGAACTGGTCGAGCAACCTTTGGAGCGGCGCGCCTATGCCCAACGCCTGGAAGACGCGACCCTCGCCTCGATCCTTCGCGCGCGTCTGCTGTGGAGCACCCACACCCAGGCAGCATCTATAGAAGTCGACAGCCGTGAGGGCGTGGTGACCCTGCGCGGCCAGGTCAGCAGCGTCGAAGCCAAGGAACTGGCGGGGGTACTGGCCAGCTCCACCGAGGGCGTTTACCTGGTCAACAACCTCATCAGCCTGAGTGCGGCCGATCTGGCAAGGCAGCGCGAAGAGCGCCAGCAACAGGTGACCGATCCGCAGCTCAGCGACGCCTGGATCAATGCCAAGGTGCAGACCAGCTTCATGTACAGCCGCAACCTCGATGGCCCGAACATCAAAGTGGCGACCCAGGATGGCGTGGTGCGGTTGTCCGGCGAGGTGGTCAGCAGCGAGCAGAAGACCATCGCCATCGAGGTCGCCCGGCAGATTCGCGGCGTGCGCGGGGTGGATGCCGACATGCTCAAGGTAGCAACCAAGGTGCAGGGCTGATCATGCAAAACGCACGAACGTATGAGCCCGATCGTGCAGGATACGTTTTAGGTTGAATCGATGTGTATGCATAAGCTATTGAATTATAAGGATAAATAATAGTTTCAAAGGCTGGCATGCAGGCTGCAATGACTACATCAAGTCAACAATAAATGCAGCAGGAGGAGCACGGCATGAACCGCCAAACCGCCACCCTAGTGCAGGTTTCTTCGCTTCAGCTGCGCCAGGGTCTGTTTTTCAGCCTGGCGCTGCTGCTGACCCTGATTGCCGGCCAGCTCTACAACAGCTGGGAAACCGCGCGCAGTGCCGAGCAGCTGGCTGCCCAGGCCGCGCTGGTGGCGCAGGTTCAGGCACAACGCCCGGTAGCTGCGCTGCAGGCCAGGGTCGCACTGTCTACGCCGGTGACCACTCCTGCCGTTGTCGACACTGCTGCACCACGTGATCGCTGGGTGTTTTAACCGAGCACCCAAGGACCTCTTCCAAAAACGGTAAGGAGAATCACCATGTTGAGTTGGGCCATCACCTTCCTGATTATCGCCATTGTCGCTGCCGTGCTGGGCTTCGGTGGTATCGCCGGCGCCGCTACCGGTATCGCGAAGATTCTGTTCATTATCTTCCTGGTGCTGTTCGTGGTGTCCTTCTTCTTTGGTCGCCGCGGTAGGGGCTGAGTATGAGCACAACGCTAGGCAGAGCCCTGGTTGCCGTCCTGATCATGGGCGGCAGCGCAGCGGCAATGGCGGCCAATGACGGCCAGGTCCGGGCCAACCAGATTCTTGGCTCGGACCCCGAATACCGGGAAACCTGGCAGGACGTGGTCAAAAACGAAGAACGCTTGCCCGAATGGGTCCTCAACCTGAGTGGTACTTCCGAGCAACAGATGTCGGCGGTTGAGGAAGATGGCGACAAGTATCTGGTCGGACCGTTGTGCGAATCCGAGCAGAAGTGCCTGAACAAGCGTCTGATTGTCGCCTTCAGTTGGGACAAAGACGAAGCCTACGGAATGCTGGTAGAAGTGCCCGAAGGCCTGCCGTCCGACAAGTCGCCCACACGCCACGCCGACTACCGTTGGCTGGGCAAGCCGGACGAAGGCATGCAGGCCCTGCTCAAGGAGCAGCTCAAGCGTGATCCGAACTGGTACTGAGGTGTTGCTCACACTTCTGTACATATATAGAAGCTGAACCTTTTTTCATTTCAGGCTTCTATGCTGCGCCGCCCGAGGAAGGCAGGCGCATGACCAGGGGGCCGGGCTGCTCTGATTGTTTCAGGATCGGAGGGGCCTAGGGGTACAGGGAGTACCTCCGATGAGGGCCGGGTCAGGTGAAGCGGTGGCGGAAGTTGCGGGTCGGACAACTGCCCTCAGGCAGAGCTGTCCGACCGGACTTCCGTAGCGCTCTTTACGGCGATCGCTTTTTCCCCCGCAACAAATTCGTTTTTCCTACCGAAGCTGTCGACGCATATTTTTGCCCGACCGTACATCGATATTTTTTCGCCCCGCCGTCCTGGCAAAGTCGCGGCGATTTCACCCATTCGGATTGTCGAACAACGCCCTTTGTCACTCGGGCGCATACCTCTATATCGGCCGGATTATGGCGCTTTGGCCATCGTCGGATTTCCGAACGGTAGGCGAATAACCCATTGTGACGTACGTTTTGGCCGATAAACCTCATGCCGATTCGGCATGGGGTAGTCGTTTACGGCATTAGACGGAGCCCCCCCACGTGGGAATAGTTGCGCCTTTTTTCGCTGGCCTGAGCGTTCCTACGCTCGCTTGCGGTGACCTTTTACGGTGCCATCGGTAGATAACAAGAAACGATACGGATTGCTGGCAACAGCTCTGGGTCGCGGTTATCCGCCTGGTGGCCGTTTCCACTTGAAGAAAAGGTAACGACATGAAGAAGGCAAAGCTAAGCCTCGCCTGGCAGATCCTCATCGGTCTGGTACTGGGGATTGCAATCGGCGCTTTACTGAACCATTTCAGTGCAGAAAAGGCATGGTGGATCAGTAACGTCCTGCAACCTGCCGGTGACATCTTCATTCGCCTGATCAAGATGATCGTCATCCCGATCGTGATTTCGTCGCTGATCGTGGGTATCGCCGGGGTTGGCGATGCGAAAAAACTCGGCAGTATCGGCCTCAAGACCATTATCTACTTCGAGGTGGTGACCACCATCGCCATCGTCGTCGGCCTGGTCCTGGCCAACCTGTTCCACCCGGGCGCCGGCATCGACATGAGTACCCTGGGTACCGTCGATATCTCCAAGTACCAGGCCACGGCGGCCGAGGTTCAGCATGAGCATGCGTTCATCGAAACCATCCTCAACCTGATCCCGTCGAACATCTTCGCAGCGCTGATGCGCGGTGAGATGCTGCCGATCATCTTCTTCTCGGTGCTGTTCGGCCTGGGCCTGTCGAGCCTGCAGGCAGACATCCGCGACCCGCTGGTGAAAACCTTCCAGGGCGTCTCCGAAGCCATGTTCAAGGTCACTCACATGATCATGAACTACGCGCCAATCGGTGTGTTCGCGCTGATCGCGGTGACCGTCGCCAACTTCGGCTTCGCCTCGCTGCTGCCGCTGGCCAAGCTGGTGCTGCTGGTGTACTTCGCCATCGCCTTCTTCGCCTTCATGGTCCTTGGCCTGATCGCCCGCCTGTTCGGCTTCTCGGTGATCAAGCTGATGCGCATCTTCAAGGACGAACTGGTCCTGGCCTACTCCACCGCCAGCTCCGAGACCGTGCTGCCGCGCGTGATCGAGAAGATGGAAGCCTACGGTGCGCCGAAAGCCATCTGCAGCTTCGTGGTACCGACCGGCTACTCGTTCAACCTTGACGGTTCGACCCTGTACCAGAGCATCGCGGCGATCTTCATCGCCCAGCTGTACGGCATCGACCTGTCGCTGAGCCAGCAGCTGCTGCTGGTGCTGACCCTGATGGTCACCTCCAAAGGCATCGCCGGTGTACCGGGCGTGTCCTTCGTGGTCCTGCTGGCCACCCTGGGCAGCGTCGGTATCCCGCTGGAAGGCCTGGCCTTCATCGCCGGTGTCGACCGCATCATGGACATGGCCCGTACGGCCCTGAACGTAATCGGCAACGCCCTGGCGGTTCTGGTTATCGCTCGTTGGGAAGGCATGTACGACGATGCCAAAGGCCAGCGCTACTGGAACTCGCTGCCGCACTGGCGCAGCAAGGAAGCCGTACCGGCTGGCAAGCCTGCCAGCAAGTAAGCGCTAACCTGGCTGTACGAAAAGCCCCGACCTGGTCGGGGCTTTTTTGTGGGTCTGTCGTGGGTAAGTCGACGTTTATGGCGCGAAGCCAACCCGGCCCGCTATCATTTGCGCCATCTTTGGGGGGAACAACGGATGCTCAACGGCCTTTGGCTTGGTTTTTTCATTGTCGCGGCCATTTCGGCCATGGCCCAATGGCTGGTGGGCGGTAACGCCGGGATCTTCGCGGCAATGGTCGAAAGCATCTTTGCCATGGCCAAGCTTTCGGTCGAGGTCATGGTCCTGCTGTTCGGCACCCTGACCCTGTGGCTGGGCTTTTTGAAGATTGCCGAAAAAGCCGGCATCGTCGAATGGCTGGCCAAGGTCCTCGGCCCATTGTTTGCCCGGTTGATGCCGGAAGTCCCGCCCGGCCACCCGGCCCTGGGCCTGATCACCCTCAACTTCGCCGCCAACGGCCTGGGCCTGGACAACGCCGCCACGCCCATCGGCCTCAAGGCCATGCGCGCGCTGCAGGAGCTCAACCCCAGCTCGACCACGGCCAGCAACGCGCAGATCCTCTTCCTGGTGCTCAACGCCTCGTCGCTGACCCTGCTGCCGGTGACCATCTTCATGTACCGCGCCCAGCAGGGGGCGATGGACCCGACCCTGGTGTTCCTGCCGATCCTGCTCGCCACCAGCGCCTCGACCCTGGTCGGCCTGCTGTCGGTGGCGGTAATGCAGCGCCTGCGCCTGTGGGACCCGGTGGTGCTGGCGTACCTGATTCCCGGTGCGTTGCTGCTGGGCGGTTTCATGGCGTTTCTCGGCACCCTGTCGGCTACCGCGCTGGCGGGGCTGTCGTCGATTCTCGGCAACCTGACCCTGTTCGGCCTGATCATCCTGTTTTTGGTGGTCGGCGCGCTGAAGCGGGTGAAGGTCTATGAAACCTTCGTGGAAGGCGCCAAGGAGGGCTTTGACGTCGCCAAAAGCCTGTTGCCCTACCTGGTTGCCATGCTCTGCGCCGTCGGCGTGCTGCGCGCCTCAGGGGCCCTGGAGCTGGCTCTGGATGGTATCCGTCATGCAGTCGCGTGGCTGGGCTGGGACACGCGCTTTGTCGAGGGCCTGCCCACCGCGCTGGTCAAGCCGTTCTCCGGCAGTGCGGCGCGAGCAATGCTGATCGAAACCATGCAGACCCACGGCGTCGACAGCTTCCCGGCCCTGGTGGCAGCGACCATCCAGGGCAGCACCGAAACCACGTTCTATGTGCTGGCGGTGTATTTCGGCGCCGTCGGCATCCAGCGCGCCCGCCATGCGGTGGGTTGTGCGCTGCTGGCCGAGCTGTCCGGGGTGATCGCGGCGATCTTCGTCTGCTACTGGTTCTTCGCCTGAAGCTGATCGGCCTGGTTTACCGTCCAGTCGACCAGTTGCTTCATCAACTGGTCGCTGGCTGAGCCGAAGCCGCTGACTACCGCGGCTACCTGCTTGTCGCTCAACGGCTGGCGTACTTCGAAGCGCTGGCTGGCAAGGATGCGCTGGCTACGGCCCTGCACCAGGCGGGCGTCGTAGCGGATCACCACGGCCAGGCCGTCGGCGCTGTACTCGCTCTGGAAGGCCTGCAGTTCGCCGGCAATTTCATAATCGCTTTGCAGGTTGCTGTCGTCGGCGCTCAGGCGCTGCACGCGGCCGTCACGCTGGAAGGCATCGAGCATGCGGTTGCGCAGCAACGTCGGCGCCGGGTCGCTCCAGCGCGCGCCCTTGTAGCTGCTGATGAGGTTGCCCTGCGGCACCACGGCGATGCGCGGGCTGTTCAGGGCATCACTGGCGATTGGCTTGTTGATCCGCAGCGACCACGGCGCGCTCTGTGTCAGCGAGCGGGTGCTTTGCGCCGAAGGCAGGCGATAAACATCGGCAGGCTCGGCCTGGGGCAGGATCGAGCAGGCGCTGCCCAGGCTCAGTGCAGTGGCCAGGGCCAGGTAGCGACAGGTACGGCTCATGGCTCGAACTCCTTGTTTTTGTCACGGCCCAGCAGGTAGCCGCTGGGGTTGGCTTCCAGGCGCTGGGAAATGCCCTTGAGCGAGGTCAGGGTGTCGCGCAGCTCGCGGATGGCCGGCGCCAGCTGGTTGAAGCCCTGGGCGCCGCCATCGATGGCTTCGCGGTTGTCATTGAGCAGCTTGTTGATGGTTTCGGTGCTTTGCGCCAGCGACTGCATGGCTTGTTCGGCACTGCCGAACATCTGCTTGCCCTGGCTGCTGAGCAGGCCATTGGCGTTGCGCATCAGTTCGCTGGTCTGTTCGAGCATGGCGCCAGCCTGCTTGCCGACCTGGGCCAGTTGCTGGATACCCTCGCGGATGTCACCACGCTGGTCGTTGAAGGCGCCGGTGGTCTGTTCGAGGTTGCTCAGGGTGTTGCTCAGGCGGGTGACGTTGTCTTCGGAGAACAGCTGGTTGGCGTTGTGCACCAAGGCGTTGATGTTGGTCATCAGGTCGCTGCTGTCGTCCAGCAGGCGGGCAATCGGCGACGGTGAGGCGACGATCACTGGCAACTTGCCGTCCTTGCCCTTGAGCTCCGGGCTTTGCGGCGTGCCGCCACTGAGCTGGATGAACGAGGTGCCGGTGATGCCGGTCAGGGTCAGCTTGGCCAGGGTGTCTTCCTTGACCGGCGTATCGGCGCTCAGGCGCACCTGGGCCAGGACCCGGCGCGGGTCGTTGGGGTCCAGGCGCAGGCTGGTGACGTCGCCGACCTTGATACCGCTGTACTGCACCGAGCTGCCCCGGGACAAACCGGACACGGCCTCGTTGAATACCACCTGGTAGTCCTTGAAGGTGCTGTCGACACTCGACTTGGTCAGCCACAGGCCGAACAGCATGGCGCCGGCCACCACCAGCACGGTGACCAGGCCGATCAGGACATGATGTGCACGGGTTTCCATCTCAGAGCTCCTTGGGCGCTGTAGCGGCCTGATACGCCGCGCGGCCACGCGGGCCATGAAAATAATCGTGAATCCAGGTGTCGTCGGTGTCTTCAACCTCGGCGATAGGCCCGGCCACCAGCACCTTCTTCTGCGACAGTACGGCGACGCGGTCGGTGATGGTGTAGAGCGTATCGAGGTCGTGGGTGATCAGGAACACGCTCAGGCCCAGGGCGTCGCGCAGGGTCAGGATCAACTGGTCGAAGGCC
Source organism: Pseudomonas sp. B21-012 (assembly GCF_024749305.1). Taxonomy (NCBI): domain Bacteria; kingdom Pseudomonadati; phylum Pseudomonadota; class Gammaproteobacteria; order Pseudomonadales; family Pseudomonadaceae; genus Pseudomonas; species Pseudomonas sp. B21-012. Next base: position 93,323 of record NZ_CP087197.1, read on the forward strand.
GCTGCGCCAATCGGGTCGAGGCCGGCGGTGGGTTCGTCGAGGAACAGGATGTCCGGATCCAGCGCCAGCGCCCGGGCCAGGGCCGCGCGCTTGATCATGCCGCCGGACAGCGACGAGGGGTATTTGTCTGCCGCCGAAATCGGCAAGCCGGCCAGCGCCAGCTTGACCCCGGCCAGGTGCTCGGCATCGGCGCGGCTCAGGCCTGCGTGTTCGATCAGCGGCAAGGCGACGTTCTCGGTGACAGTCAGCGACGAGAACAACGCGCCCTTCTGGAACAGCACGCCGAAACGCCGCTCGACCAGCGAGCGTTGCTCGTCGCTGGCGCTGCTCAAGTCCTGGCCGAACACCCGCACCTGGCCTTCGTTGGGTCGGCGCAGGCCGACGATGCTGCGCAGCAAAACCGACTTGCCGCTGCCCGAGCCACCGACCACGGCGAGGATCTCGCCGCGGTACAGGTCCAGGTCGAGCTGCTCGTGCACGCTCTGGGTACCGAAGCGGTTGCAGATGCCGCGGGCCTCGATCACCGCTTCACGTGGCTTTGTGTGGATCTCGCTCACCAGCCCATCTCCATGAAGAACAGCGCCGCCACGGCATCCAGGACTATGACCACGAAGATTGACTGGACCACGCTGGAGGTGGTGTGGGCACCGACCGATTCGGCACTGCCACTGACCTTGAAGCCCTCAAGGCAGCCGATGGCGGCGATCAGGAAGGCGAAGAACGGGGCTTTGACCAGGCCGACCAGAAAGTGCTGCACGCCGATATCGCTTTGCAGCAGCGACAGGAACATCGCCGGCGAGATACCCAGTGACAGCGCGCAGACCACCGCGCCGCCGATAATGCCGCAGAGCATGGCGACAAAGGTCAGCAACGGCAGTGCGATCAGCAGTGCAAGCACCCGCGGCACCACCAGCAATTCAACCGGGTCGAGGCCCAGGGTGCGGATGGCGTCGATCTCTTCGTTGGCCTTCATCGAGCCAATTTGCGCGGTGAAGGCACTGGCGGTGCGCCCGGCCATCAGGATGGCGGTCAGCAGCACGCCGAATTCCCGCAGGAACGAGAATGCCACCAGATCGACGGTAAAGATGCTCGCGCCAAAGCTGGCCAGCACCGTGGCGCCAAGAAAGGCCACCACCGCCCCCACCAGAAAGGTCAGCAAGGCAACAATGGGCGCGGCGTCCAGGCCAGTCTGCTCGATATGCGCAACCACCGAGGTGACCCGCCAGCGCTTGGGCTGGAACAGGCGCAGGAACAGGGTTTGCAGGATCAGGCCGACGAAGCCGAGGATCTGCAGGGTGTCTTGCCACAGGGTGTCAACTGCGCGGCCGATGCGGGTGAGCAGCTGGATCAGTACCGAGCGCTCGGGTTGTTTTTCCGGGATGCAGAAGTCTTGCACCGAGCAATACACGGTCTTGAGCAGCGCCTGGCTGGCGGCGGGCAAGTGCGTGGCGGTTTCGGTCAGCCGCGCCAGGCGTTCGGCGCCCAGCAGCTCGACCAGCAACGCCGCACCGGCGGTGTCGAGCTTGCCGAGCTGGTCGAGGTCGACCTCGGTAGAGGCGTCGTACTGGCCGGCCAGGCTGTCGCTGCTGCGCTTGAGGCTGGTGTAGTTGGCCAGGGTCCAGTCACCGACGATCCGCAGCCGTGGCGGGCTGCTTGCAGTGTCCAGGGTGGCGCTGGCGTGTGTAGTCATAGGCTCCATGCAGTCCGACCAACGGTTCGCAGCCTCAGAGCATAGCGTTACTCGGCCGCGGGTGCTTGACCATCGTCAACCACCTTGAAGCGCAGCACACCGATGACCTGGCCGTCTTCGGTGAGCACCCGCACCTGCCAGCGCCCCACCGGGTTGCCGGGGAAGTTCTGCTTGTGGGTCCAGGCGCGGTAGCCTTCCTTGCGCCCGCCATGGATGTCCAGGGCAATGCGGTCAACCTCTTTGCCCTCGAATTGCCAGACGTGGTAAATCCGCTCGTTCAGCCCGCGTGGGGCGTTGATCGCGGTGAAGGCATAGAGGCCTGCGCGTATTTCACTGGCTTTGATCTGCTCCAGGCTCTTGCCCGGGGTGCGGTTCTCGACCTGGGTGCTGACTGCCACTTCGGTCATCCACAGGGTTGCCGGCGGCACCCAGGAACGCAGCATCCAGCCGCCGGCGCCGACGGTCAGGGTCATCACCACCAGCATGATCCCCCGGCGCCAGTGGCTGATCGGGAAGCTGCTGGCAAGGCTTGGGAACGACAGCAGCATGGCGATGCCCAGGGCCAGCTTGAAGCTCTGCGAGGTGGTCAGGTGAAGGATGATCGGCAGCGCGGTGAGCAGCGCGGCAAACAGCGTCAGGGTATGCAGCGCCAGGTACAGCCAGCGCCGCGGGGCCAGCCACTTGTAGTACAGCGGGTCGATGATCGAGATCAGCCCGGCGGCGGCGAGAATGCCGGTGAACACCAGTTGGCCGCTGTTCCAGGTGGTGGTGACGAAGAAAAACGGCAGGACGAAGAACAGGCTTTCCTGGTGAATCATCTGCGTCGCGTAGCGCAACAGCGGCTGGGGGATTTCGCGCTTGAAGACTTTGGCGAAGACCTTGGTGAAGGTGTTCTCGAGCATCAGCCAGATCCAGCTGATGAGCATGACGATGGCAATCCAGCTGGCCAGGCTTTCCTGGCGATCGACCAGGATGAAGCTGCCGACACCGGAGATGAAACCGCCGAGGGCGATGACCCCGGGGTAGCGCTTGATCAGCTCGATCAAGCGCTGGAGGTAAAGAGGCATGAAGGTGTTCGCAAGGTCAGGTAAAAACCTGCACAGGATACTCTGTAGGAGCGGGCTTGCCCCGCGATGATTTCAGCGCGAACGCCGCCGCCCCCAGATAAGCACCCCGGCCAACAACACCCCCACCGCCAGCGCCACCCAGCCATATAGCTCGTCGTAGCTGAGCAGTGGCTTCTCGATCCGCACATAGCCGGGCTCGGCCAGCAACTGCTGCAGGGCCTGGTTGGCATCTTCCAGGCTGATCCGGCGCAAGGCCCGCGCCGGATCGGCAAAGCGCCCTTCGTCAAAGTCGTTCAAGGCGCCCCAGTAGTAATCGGCCAGGGCGCTGTTGCCCTGGGTCGACCAGGCTTCGCGGTCGATGGCAGCCTGCTTGATGCGCTGGAAGGTCGCCGGGTCCAGGCCGTTTTTGCGCAGGCGCTCGAGCATGGCCGCCAGGGCTTGCTCGGCGGCATCGACATCGGCGCGGTCGAGGTCGGCGTTGAGTACCATTAGCCCGGTATCGCCGAAGCTCTCGCGTTGGCTGAACGGGCCGTAGGAAAACCCGTGCTTGAGCCGCAATTCGTCGTACAGCGCCCAATCCAGGTAGCGCTGCAGCAGGTCCCAGGTCTGGCTGTGGTCGTTGTTCAGCACCGGTTCGAGAAACAGCCAGTGCAGGCGGGCGCTGTCGCCCAGCCAGCCGCGAATCAACTCCCGGCGTGCCTCGGCTTTGTGGGTGACGCCGTCCAGTACCCGGCGCTCGCCTGGTTCGACCGCTGGCAGCTCGCCATAGGTGCGTTCCAGATAAGCCGGCAGCAGGCGGTCGAGGCCGCCAACCACGATCAGGGTCATGTTGTTGGCCGCGTACCAGTGCTGGCGCAGGTCGTTGACCTGCTCCAGGGTCATGTCCTCGATCGACGAACGTTCGGCGCATTTGAGCCCCAACTCCACGGCCAGCTGGTCGCTGGCGCGATGGCCGAGGTCCTGGCGATCGAGCCAGCGCTGCAGGTGCGAGTAATGGCCGCCGTCTTCGCGCTCGACGATGCGCTTGGACAGCTGCAGGGCTTTTTCATCGATCTGGGTGTCGTTGATCACCGCCAGCAGCAGGTCGAGCACCTTGCGCTGGTTGCGTGCCGGCGCCTCGATGACGAAGGTGGTATCGGCGCTGCTGGTATAGGCGTTCCACTCCCCGCCCAGGGCTTGCATGCGCTCTTCCAGGCCGCCCTCACCGCTCTCGTCGATACCGCTGAACAGCAGGTGTTCGAGCAGGTGTGGCAGCTCCTGGCGCTCGCAGGGAAAATCATCGAAGCCAACGCCGACCACCAGGCGAATCGACACATGGTTGCGTTCGTAACCTGACTTGAGCACCACCTGCAGACCGTTGGGCAGCAGGTAGCCCTCGACCTGGGAGCGGTCGAGGGCAAAGCCGGGCGCGCAGCCCAGCAGCAGGCAAATGAACATCAGGCAACGCATGGCGAGCTTCCTTGCGGGAGTTCTTGGGGTGTCGCGATCACGGTGAATGAGCGTCGTCCGGCACGCTGTCGAGCAGCAGGCCGCCAGTATCGGCGCCGCCCAATACCACATAGGCACTGCTGCAGAACAAGGAGTTCAATCGTTTCATGTCGGCGATCAGCTCCAGGTGCAACGAACTGGTCTCGATACTTTGCACCACTTTACGTTGCAACCGGCTGACATGGGCATGGGCCAGGCGCCGCTCCTGGGCGCGGAAGCGGCGTTTTTCCCGCAGCAGCTGGCGGGCGCTTTCCGGGTCGGCGCTGAGAAACACCGACAGGCCCAGGCGCAGATTGGCCAGCAACTGGCTGTGCAGGCCGGTAAGTTCTTCCAGGCCCACCTCGGAAAACTCGCGGCGCTGCGAAGTCTTCTGCTGCTGGACCTTGCGCAGCATGCGCTCGATGAGGTCGGCAGCCAGCTTGAGGTTGATTGCCAGCTCAATGATCTCGGCCCAGCGCCGGCTGTCCTGCTCGCTGAGGTCTTCGCGGGGCATTTGCGCCAGGTACAGTTTGATGGCGTTGTATAGCGCCTCGACGTCTTCGCCCAGGCCGCGCATCTGCTGGGTCATGGCGGTCTGGGTACCGCGCAGCACGTTGAGCATGGCATCGAGCATGCTGTCGACCAGGTCGCCCATGCGCAGGGTTTCGCGCACCGCGTTGGCCAGGGCCAGGCTTGGCGTGGTCAGTGCGGTCGCGTCGAGGTGACGCGCACGGGCGCGGCCGTTGGCTTCTTCGCGCTCGGGCAGCAACCATCTGCACAGGCGGCCCATGGGCGTCACCGTCGGCAACAGGATCAGGCAGCGCAGGGTGTTGTAGAGCAGGTGAAAGCCGATCACCAGCTCCTGGGGGCTGAAACTCAGGCTGTCCATCCACGCCACCAGCGGATGCAGCACGGGAATGATCAGCACCAGGCCGATCAGCTTGTACAGCAAGCTGCCCAGTGCCACCTGGCGGCCGGCGGCGTTTTGCATGCTGGTGCTGAGAAAGGCCAGCAGGCCGCTGCCGATGTTGGCGCCAATGACCAGGCCGATGGCCACCGGCAGGCTGATCAGCTCGGCGCCGGCCAGGGTGGCGGTGAGCAGCACGGCGGCAAGGCTGGAGTAGGAAATCAGAGCAAACAGGGCACCGACCAGGGCATCGAGGAGGATATCGCCGGTCAGCGAGGCGAACAGTACCTTCACCCCCTGGGCATGGGTGATCGGCGCCGCCGCTTCGACGATCAGCTGCAGGGCGAGGATGATCAGTCCCAGGCCGATACCGACGCGGCCCAGTTGCCCGGCGCGGGTTTGCTTGCGGGAAAGAAAGAAGATTACCCCGAGAAAGATCAGCAGCGGCGACAGCCATGACAGGTCAAAGGTCAGCACCCGCGCCATCAGCGCGGTACCGACATCGGCGCCGAGCATGATCGCCAGCGCCGGGGTCAGGCCCATCAGGCTCTGGCCGACGAACGAGGTCACCAGCATCGCCGTGGCGTTGCTGCTTTGCACCATCGCCGTCACCAGGATGCCGGCGATAAACGCAAGCGGGCGCTTGGACATGTTCTGGCTCAGTACCCGGCGCAGGTTCGAGCCGTACACCCGCAGGATACCGGTACGCACGATGTGCGTGCCCCAGATCAGCAACGCCACGGCGGAAAGCAGATTGAGCAGGGTCAGCATTGAAAAGGCCCCCTGTTATGCGCCCCAGCGGGGCAAAATGGATGATGCCGTGAGCCTGTCCTGCTGCCAGGCGGTTTTTCCCAGTGCTCACTTAAGCTGTAGTCGGCCAATGGCCGTGGCGCCAGCATCGCATAGCCACGCCAGCCTTTGAAACAAAACTGTCATGACGCAAGATGAAAAAAAGGGCCCTGCGCAGGGCCCTTTTCACCAGCACCGGGATTACTGACCCGGGATGTCCTTGCGAAGTTTCACCGGATCGCTCTGTTGCTTCTTCTTGGCCATGGCCGTGCGCATCTTGATGTTGATCGCCTCGACCGCCAGCGAGAACGCCATGGCGAAGTAGACGTAGCCTTTGGGTACGTGAACGTCGAAGGACTCGGCAATCAGCACGGTACCGACCACAATCAGGAACGACAGGGCGAGCATCTTCAGCGACGGGTGCTTGTCGATGAAGTTACTGATGGCGCCGGCGCAGAGCATCATCACCAGCACGGCGACGACGATCGCGGCGATCATCACCGGTACGTGGGAAACCATGCCCACCGCGGTAATCACCGAGTCCAGGGAGAAGACGATGTCGATGATGGCGATCTGGATGATGGTGTAGAAGAACTTGCCGCCGGCGCCGCTTGGCTCGTCGCTGGTTTCGTCTTCACCTTCCAGGCCGTGGTAGATCTCCTGGGAGCTTTTCCACAACAGGAACAGGCCGCCGAAGAACAAAATCAGGTCGCGCCCGGAAATACCCTGGCCGAACACCACGAACAGGTCGGCGGTCAGGCGCATGACCCAGGTGATCGACAGCAGCAGGAGGATGCGGGTGACCATGGCCAGCGCCAGGCCGAAGATCCGGGTGCGCTGCTGCATGTGCTTGGGCATGCGGCTGACCAGGATCGAGATCATGATGATGTTGTCGATACCGAGAACGATCTCAAGCGCCGTCAGAGTAAAAAAGGCAACCCAGATCTCTGGGCTGGTCAGCCATTCCATGTGTATTCCTTCGAACGATGTAAGCACAACGCCCCAGGCGATGGGGCGCGGCAGCGGTTAGGTGATTCTGTTGTCTTATAGGCTACTGAACAGGGGGAAAATTCCCATGAGCAGCGCGGCGAGCATTATGCACAGGCAGATCAGCACTGCCCACTTCAGGGTGAAGCGCTGATGATCGCCGAACTCGATGCCGGCCAGGGCCACCAACAGGTAGGTAGAGGGTACCAGCGGGCTGAGCAGATGCACGGGTTGGCCGACGATCGACGCGCGGGCCATTTCCACCGGCGAGATGCCATAGTGGCTGGCCGCTTCCGAGAGTACCGGCAACACCCCGTAGTAGAAGGCGTCGTTGGACATGAAGAAGGTGAACGGCATGCTTACGACTGCGGTAATCACCGCCAGGTAAGGGCCCAGCGCATCAGGAATGACCGCCAGCAGGCTCTTGGACATGGCATCGACCATGCCGGTGCCGGAGAGGATGCCGGTGAAGATACCGGCGGCAAAAATCAGCCCGGTCACCGCCAGCACGCTGCCCGAATGGGCGGCGATGCGGTCCTTCTGCTGTTGCAGGCACGGATAGTTGACGATCATGGCGATACTGAAGGCGATCATGAACAGCACCGGCAGCGGCAGCAGGCCCATGATCAGAGAAACCATCAGCACGGCGGTCAGCGCGCCGTTGAACCACAGCAGTTTCGGGCGACGGGCGTCCGGAAACTGTGAAACGCTGATCTCGCTGTGATCGATTTCATCGCCCGGCAGGTGCAGTTCACCCAGACGTGCGCGTTCACGCTTGCCGTACATATAGGCGATAACCAGCAGCGCCACTACACCGGCGAGCATCGCCGGAATCATCGGTACGAAGATATCCGAGGGGTCGACATGCAGGGCGCTGGCGGCGCGCGCGGTCGGGCCACCCCAGGGGGTCATGTTCATGATGCCGCCGGCAAGGATGATCAGGCCGGCCATGATCCGCGGGCTCATGCCCAGGCGGCTGTACAGCGGCAGCATGGCGGCCACGCAGATCATGTAAGTGGTGGCGCCGTCGCCATCCAGCGACACCACCAGGGCCAGCACCGCGGTGCCGACCGAGACTTTCAGCGGGTCGCCCTTGACCAGCTTGAGGATCTTGCGCACGGCCGGGTCAAACAGGCCGGAGTCGATCATCAGGGCGAAATACAGAATCGCAAACATCAGCATGACCCCGGTCGGCGCCAGTTTGCTGATGCCTTCGAGCATCATCGGGCCGATCTTGGCGGAAAAACCACCGAACAGGGCGAACAGGATCGGTACCAGGATCAGCGCGATCAAGGCCGACAGGCGCTTGGTCATGATCAGGTACATGAAGGTGATGACCATGGCAAAGCCGAGGAAGGTCAGCATGGGAGTACTCCAGGCGTAGCGCGGCGAAGGAAGAACGATTCGGGCGGATCAGCGCACAGGGCGCAGCGCGTGGAATAACGGAGGGATTGCTGCAGGGAGGCGGGCGTAGGAAAGCATCAGTATCACCATTGTTGTTGTTAATTGGGCCGGGCGCCGCATGCAACGAACGGGGCCCTGGCTGACCGGTCTTGTGCCGGTAGTGGTGGCAATCCTAAGGTGGGAAGCTTTCAGCCAGCTTTCGCTGGCCCAAAGCCGACGAGAGGTGCATTGTTGGTTATCAGCCTGTAGGCAACAGGAGGGAGCGATGAGTGATACGTACGAAGGCGGCTGCCATTGCGGCGCCCTGCGCTACCGGATTCAAGGTCCGTTGACGGATGTTGCCCACTGCCATTGCTCGGTGTGCCGACGGGTCAGTGGTGGTTTGCTGATCACCTGGCTGACGGTGAGTTGCGAGGATTTCCAATGGTTGAGCGGTACGCCGCAGCGCTACGACTCGTCTGCCAGTTGCGTGCGCTATTTCTGCAGCCGGTGCGGGGCGCATGTGGCGCTGACCACCGATCTGAGCCCGCAGAGCATCGATGTTACCGTGACCACTCTCGACCAGCCGCAGCTGGCGGCACCGAACCGACATATCTGGATCGATAGCCGCCTACCCTGGTTGCACCTGGACGAGCATCTGCCCGGCGAGCCCGGGGAGACGCTCTAGGCTTTCAGCGGCTTACTCGATGATCACCCCGCCCAGGCCCTTGGGAGTGTTGAACGACTGACCGCGCAGCTGTTCGGCCTGGCGCAGGATGATCTGCGCCTGACGGTTGCCCGGATCCTGGCTGAGCACCCGGTTGGCCAGTGAGCGCGCGGTGGCGCCGTCGCGGCGGGCCAGGGCACTACGCGCCTGGCTCAGCTGCTGGCCCACCAACCCGGCGTTGGCTGCCGGCGCCACCGGTCGTTGCACCGGCCGGGCAACAGGTGCCACCCGCGGCTGTACTGGCGGTGCCGAGCGCGCCTGCTGCTCCAGTTGTTGCTGGCGTTTGGCAAGCTGGGTCTGTTCGTCATGAAGCTGTTGCTCCTTGGCCGCCAGCTCACGGGCTTGCTGCTCGCGCTGCGCCTGTTCGGCTGCTGCCTTGCGCGTTGCTGCAGCGCTTGCGGCAGCGGCGGCGGCCTGGGCTTGGGCCTGCTGATCGCGTTGCTGACCCTCTAGCCCGGCCTGTGCGCGTTGCAGCAAGCTGATGGCGCGCGGGTCCTTGCTTTCGATGCGCAGGGCGCTTTCGGCCTTTTCCAGTGCGCAGTTGTACTGGTTCAGGCGCAGGCAGCCCTGCCCTGCGGCCAGTTCTGCCTCGAACTGCTGCAAGGCCTTGCGAGCGTTCATCTGATAGGCCGCATAACCACCCACCGCAACCAGCACGGCGATGGCCAGCGCGGCCTGGCGCGCGACATTGCGTGGTTTGCTCACCTGGGCCACGACCGGCGCTTGCGGCGGCGCTGCGACTGTCACGGCGCGCTCGATCTCGGCGCTGGAGATGGTCACCTGCCGTGGCGGCTCGGGCGCTTTGGCCACCGGTGCTGGGGCTGTCGGCGTTTCGCTCGCGACAACGGCCGCTGCCACGGCTGCCGGAGCGGCAACCGGTGCGCTGGTCACCACCTGGCTGCTGGCACCGCAATATGGACAGAACAGCACCGGGCCACACAGGGCCTTGCCACACTCGCCATTGGCGCAGTTGAGGGGGAAGGCCGGTTTTTTCGCAGATGCGGACATAGGGCTCAGGCCTTCCTCAGTTCACAGGCGGTGGCGCCATCGGCGCGACGGGCGGTGGCGTGCCTACCGGCGGCGCCGCAGCAGGGGCCGGGGCAAACAGATGGGCAAGTTCGAGGATCTGCCCGGCGCTCAGCCAGGCGGCCATGCCTTCGCGCCACAGCAGGCTGTCGCGGGTGATCTGGCCGGTTTGCACATACTGTTGCAGCTGGCTGCTGGTGTACGGGCCGTAGTTGCTGCCAGCCACGCTCAGGTGATAGCTGAACTGCGGCGTAGCCACCGGTGGCGGCGCGATACCGGCAACACCTGGCGGTGGCGCAGCCATGCCCGGCATCGGTGCCGGTGCGGCGCTGGCGGCCGGCTGGAACAGCGCGTCGAGCCAGCCGCTGCTGAAGCACTCCTTGCGCAGGGTGCGTTTTTCGCTGTGCTCGTCATGCACTTCGTCGCGATAGACGTCGGCGCGTGAGCCGTTGACCGGTTCGGCGAATTGCTCCAGCAGCGCTCGCGCCTGCTCTACCAGGCGTTCTGCGGTATCCGGGGCCTGGCGCTTGAGGCGGTTGTCGTACTCGTTCTTCAGCAGCTCAGCGATCTTGTACGGGAAGGTCTGGTACAGCGACGACACCCCAAGCTCGTTCTGGCGCATCTGCGGCTTGTAGGCGCCGCGGCGCAGGTCTTCGAACAGCGCGACCATGGCCGCCAGCTGCTGCGGGCTGCGCAGTTGCTCGTAACGCTGGCGCAACTGGTCTTCGATGTCTTTGCGTTGCACCTGGTTCAGACCGTTCTGACGGATCGCAAACTCGTCACCGATGCTGAAGTAGTCCTGGTCGATCATCAGCTCGTAACGTTCCGACGGGTTGCGCCGCAACACCCCAACGGCCACCGCGTGCAGGTACAGCTTGAAGTCTTCGGCGAACTGGCGGTACTGCTCCTGGGTGAACTGGATCGGCTGTACGAACTGGCTGATACGCTTGTGGCTGTGCAGCGGAATCGTCGTGCTTTCCTTGCGGTAGCTGGCCAGGTAGGTCGGCAGCGGGGTCAGGGCCGGCAGCGGGAAGCCGCTCAGCTCAGTGAAGCAGATCAGCTTGCCCGGGGTGCCGGACTCGACGAACTGGATCTGCCCGGCAGTCATGCCGGTGCCCTGCGGCAGGCACTGGGCGAGCATGGCGCCGTAGGTGCGCTTGAATTCGTTGGCATCCTGCACGCCCACCAGGCAGGTGTAGCGGTCCTTGACGATGCCGAAGCCGCCGGTGAGGTTCAGCGGCGCCCAAGGCATGGCCCGTTGCAGTAGCTGGCGGAATTTTTCCCGCTGTTCGTCCGGGGTCAGCGCGGCCAGGGCGCTGAGCAGCGGGTCGATGCCCTGGTTTTGCTTGGGCAACTGCTGCACGGCCTTGCTGCGCAGTTTGCCCAGCAATTCTTCCTGGCCCTCTTCGTCCTGCAGTTTGCCGAACAGCACCTTGGAGCCGCCAAAGTCCTTGAAGGCGTCTTTGGCCCACTCGCGCACCTGGGCGCCATCGACGACCTGTTCCTCGCTGCTTTGCACCAGTGCCAGCGGGATCAGGGTGGCGTGTTTTTCCTTGATGCTGGCGTCGATCTTGCTGATATCGGTTTCGATCCGGCGCAACAGCTGGTCAACCGCATTGCGTCCGTCCTGCAGGCGGCCAACGAAGCCGTTCCATACCGCACGGCCGTTGTGGTCGACCGACTCCTTGCGGCCCAGCCACTCGGACAGCTCGCGCAGCAGTTGCGCCGCTTCACGGGCAGCGACATGGCGCACGTAGAACAGCAGGCTGTCGCGTAGGGTGTCCTTGACCTGGGTGAGTACGGTCTCGGCCTGTTTGTCCTTGCCGCTCAGGCGGGCCATCAGGCCGCCACCGGTGGTTTCCTTGAGGCGTTCGAACTCGCGAGCCAGCTCCGAGGACTCCAGCTTCTCGGCCAGTTCCTTGAAGCGCGCGGCGTTCTTTTCCAGCGCCGGGATGATCCCGCTGCCTTCGTTTTCGAGGCGGTCCTTGAGCATCTCGACCAACGCCAGAGTGTAATCCAGGCCGCCACGCTCATCGTCGTCCAGGCGCCGGAAGAGTTTTTCCGGCAGGGCGTCTTCGCGTACCAGTTCGGCCAGGCGGCGCTGGCGGTTTTCCTTGATGCGCACTTCGTGGTTGCGTTCGGCGCTGTCGATGTTGCTGCCCTTGGTGTCGCGCTCCAGCTGCTGCTGGATTTCGCGCACGTGGGTCAGCCACTGGTCCTTGTCGGCGCCGCCATTTTGCAGGCGCTCGAAGAGCATCTCGACCTTTTGCTCGATCTGCGCGGTGACGCTGTTGTCGCCCTCGACCAGCAGCAGGTCGTCGGCCACCTGATAGTGGGTGAACTCACCGGTGGCCAGGGTCAGCTCGACCTTGGAAAGGAAGTCCGGCAGCTCGGTGAAGGTGCGCGCAGTGACATTGAGTTGCTCGCGCAGAAAGTCATCGCGCTCGCGATCGGTTGGCCGGTTGTCGTTGGCCGCGGCGTTGGCGATGCCGAAGAAGGCCTTGAGCATCTGCTGCACCTGACGGCTCAGGCGCACGTTCTGCCGTGCATCGATCTGGGTGTCGAGCACCGCCTGGCCCAGCGCGGAGTACGAGCACGGGAAGCGCAGCTCGGTATCGTCGCCGTAGTCCTGCGGCAGGCGCACGGTGTAGGAGCGGATCTTGTGCTGGTTCTGGTTGACCGCGATCGAGCGCTTCTTGTTGGCGAAGTCCTGGGAGGTGAAGTCGGTGAACAGCACGTCCGACAGCATCTCGTAGATGTCTTCCTGGTCGCTGGTCTTGGCCTGGGCGACGTTGCTGTTGTCGACGATGTAGACGTCGTCGTACGGACGGCTGTCGATGAACAGGTTGTCGGTTGCGTCCCAGTGCTTGACCAGGCGGTTGCCGCGCATGCTGGTTTCCAGCTCCATCAGTGCCGCGTAGCCGTTGGCCTGCACGCGCTCGGTGTTGAAGGCATGGAAGCCGCCGGGGAGGACGAAGAACAGGTCGACCTTGCCGGCAATGTTGTTCTCCTTGAGGATCGCCTTGGCCAGGTAACCCATGTCGAGGAACGAGCCGGAACCGGTGCCGCCGGCGGCCGAACCGCTGATGACGATGCGGATCTTGCCCGGGTCGATTTCCAGGCCGAGCTTTTTCAGCTTGTCGGCATGGCCACCGATGTTGGCCAGCAGGCGGTTGACCTTGTCGCGCAGCTTGTCGCGGATCACCGGGTACTTGTCGTAGAAGTACAGGCGCGACAGCGCGCGGATCTGCCCGGCACCCTTGGACGGGTCGATACCCAGGGCGCGAATCTTGTCCGGGGTCAGCGGGAACCACTCGGCCACTTCCCGATGACGGTTGAGCTCGTCCATCGAGTGGGTGTATTTGCTCAGGTTGAGCGGCTCGATGATCTTTTCTTCGGAAGTGAAGGCGACCTGCTCGGCGAGCACGTCGGTCTTGATCGACTTGCCGTCCTGAGTGACTTCGCCGGCATCCAGGTCGAAGTTGACGAACTGTACCAGGGGGAAATCGGCAATCTGCTGAACCTGGTTGTTGCCGCCCCAGATCGCATTGAGAATGCGCCGGCGCAGGCGGATGTTCACCTTCATGCCGGTACCGCCCAGGGCGATGAACAGCGTCGGGTGGATCTTCTCGCTGACCGCGTTCAGCGCCGCCGGGCCGGAAGGTTGTGCATTCTCGTTCATCTTCAAACTCCATGAGCCCTGGCTGGGCTGGCCGAGTCAGCTCGGCGTACTAAATCCATCATCGGTTGAAGCGTCAGGCCTGGCCTGACGCGGGCGCAGCAATCCTGGCTCAGCGTTTGGCCGAGAAGGTCATCAGCCAGGCCACCAGCGAAATGCCGGCCACGCCAGCCAGTGGCGCCAGGTACAGCGGGGTGAGGAACTGCCCGGAGTTGATTACTGCCAGCACCGCCATGGCCGAAACCAGCAGCAGGCCGAGGAACAGGAACCAGCCAGACGCGTTGGCACGGCTTGGCGCCACGCGCTCACGCACGCGCCAGTTGGCGTAGGCGTTCTTGATCACGAAGAAGATCAACGCCAGCACCACCAGCACGGCCACGCCGACCAGGGCATCGCGGCTGTCGACTTTTTTCGGGCCCAGGTCCAGCACTGGCGTCGGCACGCTCAGGGTGGAGGTGCTGGTGGCCGGAGCGGCTTCGTTTTCTACTGGGGCTGGCAGGGAGCTGGTTTGGGTCATGACAGGGTCCTAAGGTTATTTGAGGCGCACGGCGACGTCGGCGGCGAGCTTTTCAAGGGTGGCGCCGAACAGGCCGCGCTTTACCGTCGCGACTTTGTTCTGCCGGGCGTCGTAGACGCTGGCGCTGCTGAACGGCTTGAGCGGGTACTGCTGGGCCACGCCTTCGACCATGACCGTGACCGGCTTCTTGCCGCCGACCAGGCTCTTGGCCAGCAGCAGGCCGAACAGCGCGAACACGAACAGAGCCAGCAACAGCAGCACCGGGCCCAGCGGGTAGCTGATTTGCAAGACGATCGGCAGGCGGGTAGCCGAGGCGCTGGCCTCGCTGGAGGGCAGGAACACGTCCGGCAAGGCATCGTTGGGGAACAGTTCGTTCATGCGCTCGATGAACTGCTGGGAAATCTGCAACTGCTGTTCGCTCAGGCGCACTTCGATGGCGCCGGCACGCTGGTAGCCGCTGGACAGCAGCACTTCGCTGGACCACTGCGAAGGCAGCGGCGGCAGTTGCAGGCTGATCGACAGCTCTTCGGAGCGGGCGCCTGGCTCGAGGTTTTCGATGCGGTCCAGGGAGATCGACGATTGCAGGGCTTCGCCCGGCATATCGAGGCTCATCGCGACCTTGGCCGAGTGAATCTGGTAGGGGTTGAACTGGTTCTCGAAGCGGCCCAGCAACACCGCGGTTTTCGGCGAGCCGTCGACATCGATGTTGAGCACCACGGTTTGCTGGTCGGGTGCGAGCTCGGCGCTGACGTCCGGGGTGTCTTTTACCCCGGTCGGAATAAAGCGCACGGCCGCCTGGGTCAGTGGCTTGAGGCGCACCCCAGCGTCTTTGAGCAGTGTTGCCAGGGCCGGCTGGGCCAGTACCTGCTCGAGCGCGGCACCGGCGTTGGCGCCATAGGCCAGGGCGTAGATCATCAGGCCGTTAGCCTCGAAATTGCTGCTTTTGACCGGCATTTTCTGCGGGAAGGCGGCGATGCGGCTGATCACTGCTTCCTTGTGCAGCAGGTCGTAGAACTCGCGGTTCTTGAGCTGGGTTTCGTTGCTGTTGTTGGGGCTGTTCTTGTTGTTGGTGACGATCCAGATAATGCCTTCGCGCCCTTCCAGGCCGGTGTTGATCGCCGCCAGCAAGGCTTCCTTGAAATCGGTATCGGCATAGGCGCCGCTGGCCTTGCGGGCCAGGCTCAGGGCATTGACGCTATCGGCGAGCTTGGCGTGGGTGCCTGGCCCGCGGTAGGTCCATTGCGGCGAGGGGTGGCTGCTGTCGGCCTGGTTGAAGGCACCAATCACCACTTCGCCGCTGCCGGCGGCGCTGGCCGCCAGTTGCGTGACCAGCGGTTTGAAGCCCGAGGCCGGGTCGAGGTAGAACGGCTCCATCCAGCCGGAGTTCTGTACCAGCAACACCTGGCGCAGTGGCGCCGCATGGGCGCTTATGCAGACCAGGCTCAGGACGAGCAGCAGGCTGTGGCGTAGCAGGCGGTTCAGGCGTTCCATCGGTAAAGCGCTCCAGTCGAATCGATGTACAGCCACAGGGCGTTGTCGTAGCAGAACCACTGCGCGTTCCACGGTTGCGCCACCTTCAGCAGCAGGCTCAAGGCCGGCTGGCCGATGCGCTCAAGGCAGTACTCGGTATCGACGGGCTGCTCATTGCCGAAGAACTGCTGCAGGCTCGAGGGCCAGCGCACTCGGCACGACAGCAGGTGCGGGTTGTCGCTGAACTCGATGAACGGGTACACCACTTCGCGGTCGGCGGGGTTGTTGTCGACGTCGTGTTCACCCCACGGCGCGTCCAGGCGCACGTTGAACATGTAGTTCAGCTGCCCGGTGCTCAGGCGCGAGCCTTTGACTTCCTTGCGCTCGTCGGAGTCCAGGCGCAGACAGTACTGCTCGCTGCCTTCGAACAGTTGCTGCCAGATGCCGTAGCCATTGACGAACGGCGGGCCATATTCGGGGCGCGCCTGGGCGCCGGGCGGCCAGCTCAGCCATTGGGCTTCGAGGCTTTCACCGAGCTTGACGCTCAAGTAGCCGTGGGCGCCGATCCACAGCAGGCGCCGCGAGGCCGGGTCGCGCAGCGGCGCCGAGAGATTGTGCAGGTGTTGCGGATTGGCCAGGGCAATCGGGTGTGCGAGCCACTGATCATTCTGGCGGGCGACCACGCAGAAGCTGCCATCGGGCATCTGCTGGGGAATCAGCACCTGCTCTTCAAGTTCGCCGGGGGCGGCGATAGCGCGGCCAGGGCAGCGCTCCAGGTGGTAGCGGCCAGCGAGCGGATCGACGCGCACTTCAGTCGCGCCCTCGTCACAAGCCAGCAGCAGATGTTGCTGGCTGCCCTGCTCGCGCAGGCTCACGCCCCAGGCCCAGCTTTGCAGGCTGCAGCGACCGATCGGGGTGCTGTGCGGCAGCACTCCGACCCATTCTTCGGCCTTGCGCTGCCAGCGGAACAGGCTGCCATCGCGCGCCAGCGCAAACAGCGCTTCGCGATGGCCGCCGAGGTTAGCGACGAGGAAATTCAAACCGTTGCTGCGCGGCAACTGGTCGAACTTGCGCGCGGCATTGAGGTTGCGCGGGCTGGCGCGATCAAGGCGCTGGTACACGGCGGCGACAGTCTGCTCGGCAGCATCGAGCTTGCAACTGCCCTCCACCACCCGCCGGCCGCTACCGTTGCCATAAGGTGGCAACCAGCGCTGCTGGGGAGCGTAACGAACAGGTTCAAGGGGCGCGCCGGTCTGCGGGCAATGGCGGAAGCTGGCCGGCAGCCAGGACTGCCCGTCAGGCGCCTGCTGCGCCCCGACGAGGAAATCCAGGTCAGGCTGATCGCCTTCCAGCGCCTTGCCAGCGACGTGGGTCAGGGAGAACCTGCCGTGGGCATCCTGCAACCAGCGTTGCCCATCCAGCGACCACTCGTACTCGCGGTCGTCTCCGACTACGTCCATATAATCCCACCATGCCAACGGTCGTTCGTGCGCAGCCCTGCCCTTCACAGCCAGGCTGTCACGTCGATAGAAAGAGATTTTGCGAGAGGCCCCGAAGCGAGGCCTTCATCTAGCAAAATGGCATCAAAACGCCATTTTTATAGCGGCGAAATAGTGGCACAGACAGTTACAAAGTCAACCACCGGCTCAGGGCAATTGCAGCCCGCCTGCGGCTTTGTGCAATGCGCGCAGGTGGTCGCCGACCTGCTTGATGTTGGCCTCGACCGCTTTGATTTGCGCGGCGCGGTCCGGGCCGAGCAAGGCCCGCACCTCTTTGTCGAGGTCGGCACTGAGGGTTTGCAGCTGTTTTTGCCGCTGGCGGGTTTCGCTCAGCAGTTTCTCGCGCTCGCTGGCCTGGGGCAGACCGTAGCCGCTGCTGCCCAGCAGTTCGGCCGGGCGGCTGAGAAAGCCGCTGTTGGCGAGAATCTGCTGCAGGGTGTTGTTGGCCTTGCCGACGCTGGCGTCGTTGCGCTCGCGCCCGCTCAGGTAGCGCTGCTTGACCTCATCCTGGGCCAGCAGCAATTGGCGGCGCAGGCTGGCTTGTTCAAGCAGCAGCAAGGCTGCGCTGGTACGCAGGTCGGCCTGGGCAAACCACTGCTGGCGCTGCTCGGCCGATTGCTCGAGCCAGGCTTCGACGCTGTCCTGCTTGATCGGCAGTTGCTTTTTCAGCACCAGAAACATGGCCTGGTAGCGGTCGCGGTAGGAGTCGAAGCGATAACCCAGGCGCAGTGCCTCGCGTGGGTCGTCGAGCACGCTGACATCTGCCAGGCCGCGGCCTTCGAGCACTTCGAGCAAGCCATTGGGGACGATGCTGTCCAGGTCGTTCAGGCGCGGGTTGGCAGTACCGCTGCGCAACAGCTTGAGGGTTTCGACCGCACAGTTGTTCGACAGGAAGTAATAGTTGCCGTCGTAGCTCCAGTGCATCTCGGCAGCCTGGCGCACCAGGCTTTCCAGCTCGTCGCGGTTGAGCTTGAGCGGAATCGAGGCCAGGCTGCGCAGTTCGGTCTTGGTGTACTCGTCGATCACCTGCGCCAGTGGCAAGACGAACAGCCGCGACGGATAGGCGCCGGTCAAGCCGTCCCAGCTCGACAGCTGCACGTCGTTGACGAACGCCCGGTACGACAGCACCAGGTGCTGGTCCAGGTCCAGGCGGCAGTCCGGCCCGCGTGGGCGCCCGGGGGCGCAGATGACCAGGCGCAACATGCTGTGGCCCCAACGGCTGACCCAGTTCTGATTGGCTTCGGCCAGCAGGTAATCCACCGCGTAGACGCGCTCGGGGTCGATCTCGCCCAGCGGCGATTTGGCAAAGTCGTTGCCGGCATTGAGGAACGGCAAGGCGCCCGGGCACGCTGGATGTTCGGGTGCCCAGTCGAAATGGGCTTTCAGGTAGGCCTGCAAGGCCGGCCGGCGGCAGGCAAAGCTTGGGTCAAGGAGGAAGTACTCCATGTTGACCGCAATGAATTCCTTGGGGCTGCTCAGCTCATAACTGTCGGGGCTGCGCGCCACCTGGCGGTTGTGCTGCTCGCGCTCGCCACGGCGGCCGACATATTGCGGCCAGCCGGCCAGGTCGAGCAGTCGCGGATCGTCGCTGAGGGTAAAGCGGCGTTCGGTCTGGCCGCGGCACTGCTCAGGCAGGCCGATTTTGCCCTGGCTGTTCTGCTGTCGGGTGCAACGGGTGATCAGCTGTCGCTCGGCACCCTGCCACAAACGGGCGCGATCATAGATGTGGGTCAGCTCATGCAGGACGGTGGCCAGCAACTCCTGGCGCACGGTGCCGTGGGGGCGGCCGGTCTTCTGGGTGGCAGCGCTGCCATCGGCAAGGCCCGGCAGCAGGCGGCTGTTGAGCTCCAGGGTGGAAACCAGCGACGCCTGGCCATAGGCATCGGCCGGCATACGGCTGCTCCAGCTGACCTGGATACGTCGGTCAAGGCGAGTCTTGAAGCTCGGTGGCAGGGCCTGCAGGGCTTCATCCAGCAATGCCTGGCTGGCCCGCTGTTGCTGCGGGCTCATGCCATCGGCCTGCAGCACCAACTGCAGGTCGGCCAGTGCCGGGCTGCCGCACAGTATCAGCAGGCAGCCCAGCAGCCAGGCACGCATTGGCTTCACAGGGCGAGAATGGCTTCAGCCAGCACCTGGTCGCTGGCCTGGCGCGCTTCTGGCACACGCTGGCGCAGGGTATCGAAGGCGGCTTCGAGTTGCGCACCACGGATCTCGCCACGGCTGGCGACGTAGCTGGCGGCATCATCGCGGGCTTCGCGCACGACTTTCGAGTCGCGAATCGAGGTGGTGGTGTCGGAGGTGAAGTCGATCGAGCGGCCAAAGGCGCGAACGATGATGTTGCTGGTGGCCACCAGGGTTTGTGCCTGGGCCACATCGGCCAACAGCAGAAGGCCAAGGGTGGCGGCAATCAGCGGGTTACGCATGGAGCATCTCCGGGAGAACAGAAGTAATCATTGGACGAGAATTGCCTGTGCCAGTTCAAGGTCGCTGGCATGAAGTTCCGGGTTGGCCTGGCGCAACTGCTGCAGTGCTGCCTCAAGGCGCGCGCCCCGCCATCGGCCATCGCTGGCGACAAAAGCGGCGGCATCGTCATGGGCGGCCAGCAGCAGTTTGCGATCGAAGGGCACCGACGTCACTTTGCTGGTGACGTAACCACTGACGACAAGGTTGTTGGTGGTCAGGTCCAGCGCCTGGGCGGCGCTGCTCCAGCACACCACGAGCAACAGCAATGACAGATAACGCATGGGTCTCGAACGGCAGCTGAATCAGGCGGCAAAGGCTATCCCAATGCGCCGGTGAGGACCAGCGCAGAGGGCCCGGCTTAGTTGCACGTTGTTACATGCACGGCCGGGAACGAGCGGCTTCAGAGCGCCAGGATGGCCTGTGCCAGTTGCGCGTCGCTGGCCTGCAGGCTTGGGGTCTGCTGGCGAATGTGGGCGAAAGCGCTCTCCAGTTTCGCGCCGCGGATGTCACCGTGGCTGGCAACGAAGCTGGCAGCGTCGTCACGGGCGGCCTGGACGATCTTGTCGTCACGGAACGAGGACGACACATCGGAGGTGGCATCGGTGGAGGCGGCAACACCACGAACGACGGTATCGGTGGTGACGACGAAGCTGGTGGCGTTGGCAGTCGAAGCCAGGGCCAGCAGCAGCGCGGCGCCAAACAAGCGTGAATGGAACATGGTCGATCTCCTGGATAGGCTTTTGGTGGTTCTTATGTCAGACGCACGCTCAGCTTGTTGCGCTACTTTTTACCAAGCTGGGTACGTTAAGGGTATCACGCGGGTGTAATCCGCGGCTTGGACCGGATCGTAGCAAGATTTATCAACTGTACCTGTCAATTTAATTAAATTAAAAATTGTACTGGTATGTTGTTCAGCCGCTCTATTCCGGGCCTTTAAACGACAAAACCCGTCAGCAGTCACCTGCGACGGGTTTTGGGGAATTCGTGGTGCCGGCCTTGGCCGGCGAGCCCTGCATTAACGCCAGAAAGGCTTGCTCAGCTCTTCGTAGCGTTGTGCTTCGCTGATACCGGCATCAGCCAGCAGACGCGAGTCCAGGCGAGCCAGTTGGTGGCGGCTGGCAATGCGGCGTTGCCACAGCATCAGGTTGGCCAGCAGGCGCAGTGGCAGCGAGGCCTTGGATTGTTCGGCGGTGTTTTCGAAAACCAGATCGGAACTGAGGGTACGTTCCATGATGTCATCCTTCCGCTTGTGGCGGCATTAGGTAGTGATTTAACTGATGCCAATGATCCTCCTCTGTCGTCCATAACAGTAGATACAGTTCACCTGCATTGTGATGGGCCAGTTAACTGTTTTAGACGACTGTTGCACTCGGAATAGGCGCAACTGTACTGGTCAGCACTGAAATGGTGCATTTTTGATCAGAGAGGGGACAAGAGGATGAAAAATGGCGGTGAAATCACCGGTACAGTAGAACAGTTTTTGTCTGGATAAATAAATCAGTTACCCGACCGGTTGGCATTGCGCACAACCGGCCGGTCACTGTGCAGGTCAGCCGGCGAGCATGCGCCCGGTTTCTTCCAGGTTTTCGTGCCAGGCCAGGGCTTCGCGCAGGATGTGCGGGGTGTGGCCGCCGCGTTCGCAGGCGCGGGTGAAGTAGTCGTTCAGCGCCTCGCGGTAATCCGGGTGCACACAGTTGTCGATGATCACCCGCGCACGCTCGCGTGGCGCCAGGCCGCGCAGGTCAGCCAGGCCCTGCTCGGTGACGAGGATATCGACGTCGTGCTCGGTATGGTCGACGTGGCTGACCATCGGCACCACGCTGGAAATCGCCCCGCCCTTGGCAATCGACTTGGTGACGAAGATCGCCAGGTGCGCGTTGCGGGCGAAGTCGCCCGAGCCACCGATGCCGTTCATCATCCGCGTGCCGCAGACGTGGGTGGAGTTGACGTTGCCGTACAGGTCGAATTCAAGCGCGGTGTTGATGCCGATGATGCCCAGGCGGCGAACCACTTCAGGGTGGTTGGAGATTTCCTGCGGGCGCAGGACCAGTTTGTCCTTATAGCGCTCCAGGTTACCGAAGACGTCGGCGTTGCGGCGGGTCGACAGGGTGATCGAGCTGCCCGAGGCGAAGCTCAGCTTGCCGGCGTCGATCAGGTCGAAGGTCGAGTCCTGGAGTACTTCGGAGTACATGGTCAGGTCTTCGAACGGCGAGTCGATCAGGCCGCACATCACCGCGTTGGCGATACTGCCGATACCGGCTTGCAGCGGGCCGAGCTTGTTGGTCATGCGCCCGGCGTCGACTTCCTGCTTGAGGAAGTTGATCAGGTGGTTGGCGATGCCTTGGGTTTCGTCGTCTGGCGGCAGTACGGTGGACGGCGAGTCCGGCTGCTCGGTGATGACGATGCCGACGATCTTGGCCGGGTCGATCGGGATTGCGGTGCTGCCGATGCGGTCATCGACTTTTACCAGCGGGATCGGCGTACGGGTCGGACGATAGGTCGGGATATAGATGTCGTGCAGGCCTTCCAGGTTGGCGTTGTGCGCCAGGTTGATCTCGACGATCACCTGTTTGGCGAAAATCGCGAAGCTGGCCGAGTTGCCCACCGAGGTAGTCGGCACGATGTGGCCCTGTTCGGTGATGGCGACCGCTTCAATCACCGCGATGTCCGGCAGCTTGAGCTGCTGGTTGCGTAGCTGCTCGACGGTTTCCGACAGGTGCTGGTCAATGAACATGACCTCGCCGGCGTTGATCGCCTTGCGCAGGGTGCTGTCGACCTGGAACGGCATGCGCCGGGCCAGCACGCCGGCCTCAGTCAGTTGCTTGTCGAGGTCGTTGCCCAGGCTTGCGCCGGTCATCAGGCTGATTTTCAGTGGCGACTGCTTGGCGCGTTCGGCCAGTGCATGGGGCACCGCCTTGGCTTCACCGGCGCGGGTAAAACCGCTCATGCCGACGGTCATGCCGTCCTCGATCAGGCCAGCGGCATCAGCCGCACTCATTACCTTGCTGTGCAGGGAGGACAAGCGGATACGATCACGGTACATGGATTGTTATCTCGGGCTACTAAAGCTAGATGCGCAGTCTAGTGTTTTCGCCTGGCTTCGTCCCGCGACCAAGGTCGAATGCGAAGCCCTGAAATAGAGCCTTCTGTCGGCTGGCTGGGCATGAAAAAGCCCCAGCCGGTACCGCGCTGGGGCTATTTGTCACAGCTGTTTGAACGGCTTATTCGACCGCTTTGACCATGTCTTCGATGACCTTCTTGGCGTCGCCGAAGACCATCATGGTCTTGTCCAGGTAGAACAGCTCGTTATCAAGGCCGGCGTAGCCGCTGGCCATCGAGCGTTTGTTGACGATGATGGTCTTGGCCTTGAACGCCTCGAGGATCGGCATGCCGGCAATTGGCGACTTCGGATCGTTCTTCGCCGCCGGGTTGACCACGTCGTTGGCGCCCAGCACCAGCACCACGTCGGCCTGGCCGAACTCGGAGTTGATGTCGTCCATCTCGAACACCTGGTCGTATGGCACTTCGGCTTCGGCCAGCAGTACGTTCATGTGCCCGGGCATGCGCCCCGCCACCGGGTGGATCGCGTACTTCACGGTCACGCCGTTGTGGGTCAGCTTCTCGGTCAGCTCTTTCAGCGCGTGCTGGGCACGGGCCACCGCCAGGCCGTAGCCGGGGACGATGATCACGGTGTCAGCGTTGCTGAGCAGGAAGGTGGCGTCGTCGGCCGAGCCGGATTTCACCGGACGGGCTTCCTTGGCACCGGCCGGGCCGGCCGCTTCTGTCGCGCCGCCGAAACCGCCGAGGATCACGTTGAAGAACGAACGGTTCATCGCCTTGCACATGATGTACGAGAGGATCGCACCGGACGAACCGACCAGGGAGCCAGCGATGATCAGCATTGAGTTGTTCAGCGAGAAGCCGATACCGGCTGCCGCCCAGCCCGAGTAGCTGTTGAGCATCGACACCACCACCGGCATGTCGGCGCCGCCAATCGGGATGATGATCAGCACGCCCATGACGAACGCCAGGATCAGCATCAGGGCGAAAGCGCTGTAGCTGCCGGTGAAGGTGAACACCAGGCCCAGGCCAATGGTGGCAAGGCCCAGGACCAGGTTCAGCTTGTGCTGGCCGCTGAACTGTACCGGTGCGCCCTGGAACAGGCGGAACTTGTACTTGCCCGAGAGCTTGCCGAAGGCAATGACCGAACCTGAGAAGGTGATCGCACCAATGGCGGCGCCGAGGAATAGCTCAAGGCGGTTACCGGTAGGGATCGGGTCGCTGATGCTGGCAACGATGCCCAGCGATTGCGGCTCGACCACCGCGGCAATGGCGATGAACACCGCGGCCAGGCCGATCATGCTGTGCATGAAGGCGACCAGTTCGGGCATCTTGGTCATTTCAACGCGCTTGGCCATGATCGAGCCGGCAGTACCACCGACCAGCAGGCCGACAATCACGTAGCCGATGCCGTCGGTAGCCAGCTCTGCGCCCAGCTTATAGATGAGGCCGACGGTGGTGATCACCGCCAGAGCCATGCCGAGCATGCCGAACAGGTTGCCGCGCCGTGACGTAGTCGGGTGCGACAGGCCCTTGAGTGCCTGGATGAAGCACACCGAGGCGACAAGGTAGAGAAGTGTTACCAGGTTCATGCTCATGTTTACTTCTGCCCCTCTTGCTTCGCTGCGCCCTTGCCTGGGGCTTTCTTCTTGAACATCTCCAGCATGCGCCGGGTGACGAGGAAACCGCCGAATACGTTGACCGCTGCCAGGGCCACCGCGAGGGTGCCCATGGTTTTGCCCAGCGGCGTGACGGTCAGCGCGGCAGCCAGCATGGCGCCGACGATGACGATGGCGGAGATGGCGTTGGTGACCGCCATCAACGGCGTGTGCAGTGCCGGGGTGACGTTCCAGACCACGTGGTAACCGACATAGATCGCCAGCACGAAGATGATCAGGTTATAGACGCCGTGAGAGATCAGCATGTCTTCCATTGTCTGGCTCCTTATCCGTTCTTGCGGATGACCTGGCCGTCGCGGCACATCAGGCACGCGGCGACGATGTCGTCTTCGAGGTTGATCGTCAGCGCGCCGTCCTTGTCGAACAGCAGCTTCATAAAGTCGAGCAGGTTGCGTGCATACAGCGCCGAGGCGTCCGCACCGACCTGCGCTGGCAGGTTGGTCGGGCCGACGATGGTCACGCCCTGCTCCACCACCACCTGGTCGGCGACGGTCAGCGGGCAGTTGCCACCCTGGGCTGCGGCGAGGTCGATGACCACCGAGCCGGGTTTCATCTGCGCCACGGTTTCGGCGCTGAGCAAGGTCGGAGCCTTGCGGCCAGGGATCAGTGCGGTGGTAATAACGATATCGGCCTGCTTGGCGCGCTCGTGCACCGCCAGGGCCTGACGCTGCATCCAGCTGGCCGGCATGGGTCGGGCGTAGCCGCCGACACCTTCGGCGCACTCGCGCTCTTCATCGGTCTCGTAAGGGACATCAATGAACTTGGCGCCCAGCGACTCGATCTGCTCCTTCACCGCCGGACGCACGTCCGAGGCTTCGATCACCGCACCCAGGCGCTTGGCCGTGGCGATAGCCTGCAGCCCGGCTACACCGGCACCGAGGATCAGCACACGCGCAGCCTTAACAGTACCGGCAGCGGTCATCAGCATCGGCATGAAGCGCGGATAGTGGTGAGCCGCCAGCAACACTGCCTTGTAACCGGCAATGTTGGCCTGCGACGACAACACATCGAGGCTTTGCGCCCGCGAGGTACGCGGCGCCGCTTCAAGGGCAAAGGCGGTGATGCCGCGCTCGGCCATCTTGGCGATGGTTTCGTTGTTGAACGGATTGAGCATACCCACCAGCACGGTGCCGCTCTTGATCTGGGCCAGTTCGCTATCGTCAGGGGCTACAACCTTGAGAACCAGCTGAGCTCCAAACGCATCGGCAGCGCTGCCAATTGTGGCGCCTGCTGCTTCATAGGCACTGTCCGGAACGCTGGCATTGATGCCGGCGCCGCTCTGGACGGTGACCTGATGCCCCTGGCCAATCAGTTTCTTGATGGTTTCCGGGGTTGCAGCAACCCGTGTTTCGCCCGTCTGCGTTTCGAGAGGAACACCAATGTGCACGTCATTTCTCCTGCGTGATCTTTTGTTGGTAAACCAGCGCACTGCGGATGGTGCGCTGGGGCGGCCGATCAGCACGATCCCGCCGAATCCAGGCGGGGCGCGGCATTTTGCAGGTGATTCCTGAATCGCTTCAACCAGTTTTGAAGGGTGACGGCAATCAAACTACAAGTCACCCTGTGACCGAATGTCGCAATAACAGGCCTGGAGCCCGCCAAGCGCGGGCTTCAGGGAGATTACGGCAAAATTCGAAAATTTTCCGCCGAATTTGCTGAATGCCTGGCTGAAAGCGCGATTTATGCTGTGAAGGCCGCATAAACAGCAGGGTTAAGGGCTTTTAAGGGGGTGCCTGAAACAGTTGGCCTAAATGCGACATTTCCTTATATCTGTAGGGTTTCAGTTTTATTGACTACGGGGTCAGGTTGTAGCTGTCATCCTTATGGGCTGCGACGTAGCGGCCCGCCTCCCCTACCAGCCAATCGCGGAAAGCGCGCAGCGAAGCCGACTCCACCTTGCGCTCAGGGATCATCAGGTAATACGCCTTGATGCTCGACAGCGCATGCGGGCTGGCCACCACCAGGCGCCCTTCTGCCAGTTCACGCTGGATCAGGAAGGGCGGAATCAGTGCCACGCCCATCTCGTGCATGGCCGCCTGTGCCAACATCGAGAATAGCTCATAGCGTGGGCCGGTCATGTCACGAGCGACGTTCATTTCCAGGCTGTTGAACCACTGGCGCCAGGCGTAGGGCCGGGTGGTCTGCTGCAGCAGCGGCAACTGGGCGATCTGCGCGGGGCTCAGTTGCCGGTTAGCGGCCAGCAATGCCGGGCTGCACACCGGCACCGGGTTCTCGCCCATCAGCCGGTGGGACTCGGTTCCCGACCAGTCGGCATCGCCGAAGTAGATCGCCGCGTCGAAGCTGGTATCGGCAAACAGGAATGGCCGGGTGCGGTTGGTCAGGTTGACCGTGACTTCCGGGTGGCGCTGCTGGAAGTCCTTGAGCCGGGGTAGCAGCCACTGGGTGCCGAAGGTCGGCACCACTGCCAGTTCGATGACGTTGGCGCCCTGCTGGCCCATCACCGATAAGGTGTCGCGCTCCACCGCATCCAGCTGGGTGGCGACCCGGCGGCTATAGGAAAGCCCGGCCTCGGTCAGCTTCACCCCGCGGCGCGAGCGGCGAAACAGTTCGACATTGAGAAACTCCTCCAGCCCGGCGATTTGCCGACATACGGCGCCCTGGGTCAGGGACAGCTCCTGGGAAGCCTTGGTAAAGCTCTCGTGGCGGGCGGCGGCTTCGAAGCAGACCAAGGCCGCTGTGCTGGGGATCTTGCGCCGCATGTACATCAACCTCACTAATAGGGCGTAAAGATGGCCTTTGCGGCCATTACGAAGTGAGAAATTATCACAAGAGCATGCGCAATCCTCGTTTGTCTCGTCGCCGGAACGGGCCTAGGATCAATGCACAACAACTCTGGTCCCATTTTTCGAGGATTCGCTCATGGCCGGTAAAGCAAGCTTCAACTGGATCGACCCGCTGTTGCTCGACCAACAGCTCACTGAAGAAGAGCGCATGGTGCGTGACAGCGCTTATCAGTTCGCCCAGGACAAGCTGGCCCCGCGCGTGCTGGAGGCCTTCCGTCACGAGCAGACCGACCCTGCGATCTTCCGCGAGATGGGCGAAGTCGGCCTGCTGGGCGCAACCATTCCCGAGCAGTACGGTGGCAGTGGCCTGAACTACGTGTGCTACGGCCTGATTGCCCGGGAAGTGGAGCGTATCGACTCCGGCTACCGCTCGATGATGAGCGTGCAGTCCTCGCTGGTCATGGTGCCGATCAACGAATTCGGTACTGAGGCGACCAAGCAGAAGTACCTGCCCAAGCTCGCCAGCGGTGAATGGATCGGCTGCTTCGGCCTGACCGAGCCAGACCATGGCTCCGACCCGGGCTCGATGATCACCCGCGCCAAGAAGGTCGACGGTGGCTATCGCCTGAGCGGCAGCAAGATGTGGATCACCAACAGCCCGATCGCTGACGTGTTCGTGGTCTGGGCCAAGGATGACGCCGGCGACATCCGAGGTTTTGTCCTGGAAAAAGGCTGGCAGGGCCTGAGCGCCCCGGCGATTCACGGCAAGGTCGGCCTGCGCGCCTCGATCACCGGCGAAATCGTCATGGACAACGTGTTCGTGCCTGAAGAGAACATCTTCCCCGATGTGCGCGGCCTGAAAGGCCCGTTCACCTGCCTGAACTCGGCACGCTATGGCATCTCCTGGGGTGCCCTGGGCGCCGCTGAAGCCTGCTGGCACACCGCGCGCCAATACACCCTGGACCGCAAGCAGTTTGGCCGCCCGCTGGCCGCCAACCAGCTGATCCAGAAGAAACTGGCCGACATGCAGACCGAAATCACCCTGGCCCTGCAAGGCTGCCTGCGCCTGGGGCGGATGAAGGACGAAGGCACTGCTGCGGTAGAAATCACCTCGATCATGAAGCGCAATTCCTGCGGCAAGGCCCTGGACATCGCCCGTATGGCCCGTGACATGCTCGGTGGCAACGGGATCTCCGACGAGTTCGGTGTGGCCCGTCACCTGGTCAACCTTGAGGTGGTCAACACCTATGAAGGCACCCATGACGTCCACGCGCTGATCCTCGGTCGCGCGCAGACCGGCATTCAGTCCTTCTATTAATAAGGAGCCAGCCATGGGCGCGCTATCTCATCTGCGGGTGCTGGATCTGTCGCGAGTGCTGGCCGGGCCCTGGTCCGGGCAGATACTTGCGGACCTGGGCGCCGAAGTGATCAAGGTCGAGCGTCCGGGCAGCGGCGATGATACGCGCGCCTGGGGCCCGCCCTTCCTTAAGGACGCTTACGGCGAGAACACCAGCGAGGCTGCCTACTACCTGGCGGCCAACCGCAACAAGCGTTCGCTGACCATCGACTTCACCCAGCCCGAGGGCCAGCGCCTGGTGCGCGAGCTGGCGGCAAAGTCGGACGTGTTGATCGAGAACTTCAAGGTCGGCGGCCTGGCAGCCTATGGGCTGGACTACGAAAGCCTGAAGGCGCTCAACCCGCGCCTGGTGTATTGCTCGGTCACTGGCTTCGGCCAGACCGGGCCCTATGCCAAGCGCGCCGGCTACGACTTCATGATCCAGGGCCTGGGCGGGCTGATGAGCCTGACCGGGCGCCCGGAGGGTGAAGACGGTGCGGGGCCTGTGAAGGTCGGTGTCGCGCTGACCGACATCCTCACCGGGCTGTATTCGACCGTGGCGATCCTGGCTGCCCTCGCCCATCGTGACCGCGATGGTGGAGGCCAGCACATTGATATGGCGCTGCTCGACGTGCAGGTTGCCTGCCTGGCCAATCAGGCCATGAACTACCTCACCACCGGCACGCCA